>NZ_JBBCPK010000012.1:0-66312 GCF_037150775.1 Leclercia sp. M50 | reverse complement strand
GCCGCCAGCGTTCAATCTGAGCCATGATCAAACTCTTCAATTTAAGTTTGATGCTCGTGAATTAAACTTCGTAATGAATTACGTGTTCACTCAGAGACTTGGTATTCATTTATTGTCCGAAGACATTAAGAATCCATGTCACTTTGAGTGCCCACACAGATTGTCTGATAAATTGTTAAAGAGCAGTGCAACGCGGCTTTCGCTCACCGTTGCGAGGTCCCGTATATTACGTTTTCCTCATTCAGAGTCAAGCGATTATTTCGCGCTTTTCTCTGCCGGGTATTCATCGCTGAACCCCGCTGACCCGGCGGCTTGCGTGCCGTTGTTCCGTGTCAGTGGAGGCGCATTATAGGGAGTTCTCCGGCGCTGACAAGAGCTAATTTAAAAAAACTTTTCAACTGTCTTTTTTTTGCGCAAAAACGTGCTACACCGCTAGTTTTTCGAGCGTTTCGAAGCCATAACGATGTAAAACGGGTAAAAGTTGCTCAGTCTCAGCGGTCAATGCCATGCAATAAGCGATATTTGCGTCGGCAGATTTTGCATCTGGCGCTTCATGTTCAAGTAGCCACGCTGTGCGACGGGCAATCGCTGCCCCTGAATCCACCAGCCGGGTACCTTCCGGAAGTACGGCCAACAGCTCTTCCTGTAGCAAAGGGAAATGCGTGCAACCCAGCACCACCGTATCCGGCGGCTCCGCCATCCGCAGCCATGGACGCAGAATACGGCGCAGCTCTTCCAGCGAGACCGCTTTGCCGTGCAGTTTGGCTTCCGCCATCTCAACCAGCTCGGCAGAACCTAACATCGCAATCTGGCATTCATTTGCAAAGCGTTCGATCAGTTCGCGGGTATAAGGCCGCTTAACCGTACCGCGGGTAGCCAGGAGCCCCACCACGCCATTTGCCGTCAGGCGCGCAGCAGGTTTGATCGCCGGCACCACGCCCACAACCGGGAACGGGAACTTTTCGCGTAGTGCCGGGAGGGAGACCGTACTGGCGGTGTTGCAGGCAATCACCGCCAGTGCGAGGGGATACTGCTGTTGCACGGCGGTAACGATCTCAACGACGCGTTCAACAATAAACGCTTCGCTCTTTTCCCCGTAGGGGAAAGCCACGTTATCGAAGGCATAGATGTAATGAAGATCCGGCAGAAGTTGCCGAATCTCATCATAGACTGAAAGCCCACCGACACCGGAGTCAAACACCAGTACGGTGGGACGTGGGTCAGAAGGTGTAGCTGCCAGACAAGGTGTATTCCCGTCCTGCAGTTTCGTAGCCATAAACTGTCTCGTAGTCTTTATCGAACAGGTTGGCTATTTTACCACGAACTGTAAGGTGAGAGGTGACAGGATATGAAACAGCGAGATCCCACAAACTTACCCCACCCATTTTCACTCGCTCTGAGGTGAACGTATCAGGATCGTACGCCACGTCATAACGGGTGCCCAGGTAACGGTAGGCCAGATTCCAGTCGAGATCCCACACCTGCGTATCCAGCTGATACTTCACCTGCTGCTTCGAACGGCGGGCAAGCACTTCGTTCGTTTTGGCATTGCGCGGATCCACGTAGTCATAAGAAATCTGATGACCTACCGGACCAGTATCGAACTGCGCCGTGGCTTCAATACCTTTGATACGTGCTTTATCAACGTTGTAATAGCGGAATGTCCGCGGATCGCTGCTAATCAGGTTGTCGATATCGTTACGATAACCCGATACACGCCAGGTCACCGGGCCGGTCAGCCCCTCGAAACCGCCTTCCCACTGCTTGCTCTCTTCCGGTTTCAGATCCGGGTTGCCGTAGCTCGCACTGTGGATTTGGCTCATGGTCGGTGCTTTATAGGCGGTGCCGTAGGACGCGATGATGCGATAACCGTCAATGAACTCCCATCCGGCGCTGGTCTGCCAGGTGTTATGGTTACCAAAGTTAGAGTTGTCATCATTACGCGCGGCCGCTTCCAGGGTCACGCTATCGAACTGCTGCAGGGCGGACAGGAATACCCCAGTGTTGCGCTGCTCATAGCCTTTATCCAGATAACCCGTTCCCGCCTGGGTTTTTTGCTTCTGCCAGTCCAGACCGGCGCCGATATTGCCGTGCCCCACCGTGACGGTGTTCATCCACTGGGCGGTGTATTGCTTAACGTCATCCATGGTAGCAGAGGAAGCATAGCGGCCTTTGCTCGGATCGTAGTTCTGGTCTTTACTGCGACCGTAACCGGTCACCAGCTGTGTCTGGTAGATCCCCTGGTTATAGCGCAGGCCGGTGTCCCAGTTCTGGCTGTAAAGCTGACGGGTATCAGGCAGGCCATCGACCATAAAGTTGTTGTCATAATGCTCATAGCCGTCATACGCCGTACGGTTGTCATAGCCGAGGCCACGCACGAAACCGCTCAGGCTGTCAGTGAATTGCTGCTCAACCGAGCCAAACAGCGACTTACTCATAAAACCGTCACGGTCGGGCTGGCGTGGCGCATCCGCCGCATCAATATCAAAGCCGCGGGTATAGGTATAGTTACCGCCCAGGGTAATTTTGGTTTTATCCAGCACCTGCTGGAAGGAACCATCATAGGATTGATAGCCTTTCGAGCCGACGCTGGCGGTGATTTCCGCCCCTGGCGTGTCCCGACCCGTAATGATGTTAATCACGCCGCCAATCGCATCTGAACCATACAGGGCCGAACGCGGGCCACGGATGTATTCAACACGCTGAATAAGCGAAACGGGGATTTGGCTGAGATCCGGTGAATTACTGATCCCGGCGTTATTCAGTGGAATGCCATCAATCAGCACCAGCACATGGCGGGATTCCGTCCCGCGAATAAAAGTAGAAGAGGTGGCACCTATTCCACCGCTTTGGGCGATATCAACGCCCGGTAAGCGCGACATCACTTCAACGACGCTTTTAGCCTGCCAACGCTCGATATCTTCCCGGGTAACGACAGAACTCGGAGCCAGAACGGTATTTGCAGGTTGTGCAACACGGTTTGCCGTCACCACCAACGAGTCTGCGCCATCCTGCGCCCAGCCCGAAAATGCCGTGACGGAAAGCGCCGTCAACAGCGATACTTTTTTAATCATTGTAAAAGCATCCACAATATAAGAAGGATGCCGCAGGCCTCATCGATAGCACGCGATGATGAAACCAAATGCGACGTGATCCCGGCAGGTCTTCGGGCTAGGTGGCGTTTAGTGGATGTAGACTTCCCATTTTCACAGTGTCTGTTAACTCATCCCGCCAGTCTTTACCGCTGCGCGTCAGCTCCAGATTTGCACTGGATTCCCTTTTCACTCATAAGAGACCGGAAACATAATGCTACATTTAGACACGTATAGATGTCCAGACTGCCGTTGACCATTAAGGCTGGACATCCCCTGTACAATCCCTACAATCCCCGCGTAATTCATCATCAACAGGAAGCATCATGACTCCAGAACACCTCCCGACAGAACAGTACGACGCGCAACTGGCAGAGAAAGTCGTCCGTCTGCAAAGTATGATGACGCCTTTTGCTGCGCCTGCGCCTGAGGTGTTCCGCTCCCCGGTTAGCCACTATCGTATGCGTGCCGAATTCCGCATCTGGCACGACGGCGACGACCTGTACCACATCATTTTCGATCAGCAGACCAAAAGCCGGATCCGCGTGGACAGTTTCCCGGCGGCCAGCGAGCTGATTAACCAGTTGATGACGCTGATGATGGATGGCGTGCGCAATAATCAGCTGCTGCGCCATAAGCTCTTCCAGATTGACTACCTGACCACCCAAAGCAATCAGGCCATCGTCTCGCTGCTGTACCATAAGGCGTTGAACGACGAGTGGCGCCAGGCCGCAGAAGCCCTGCGTGATGCGCTGCGCGCGCAGAACATCAATGTGCATCTGATTGGCCGTGCGACCAAAACCAAAATCGCGCTGGATCAGGACTATATAGACGAGCGCCTGCCGGTGGCGGGGAAAGAGATGATCTACCGCCAGGTGGAGAACAGCTTTACGCAGCCGAACGCTGCCATGAACGTGCAGATGCTGGAGTGGGCGCTGAACGCTACCGAGGGCGCAACCGGCGATCTGCTGGAGCTGTACTGCGGTAACGGCAACTTCTCGCTGGCGCTGGCGCGTAACTTCGACCGCGTACTGGCCACCGAAATCGCCAAGCCGTCGGTCGCCGCCGCGCAATACAACATTGCAGCGAACCATATTGATAATGTGCAGATCATTCGCATGTCGGCGGAAGAGTTTACTCAGGCGATGAAGGGCGTAAGGGACTTTAATCGTCTGCAGGGGATCGATCTGAAGAGCTACCAGTGTGAGACCATTTTCGTCGACCCGCCACGTAGTGGGCTGGACAGCGAAACGGAGAAGATGGTGCAGGCGTACCCGCGTATTTTGTATATCTCCTGTAATCCGGAGACCTTGTGTCAGAACCTGGAAACATTAAGCCAGACGCACAAGGTTGAACGTCTGGCTCTGTTCGATCAGTTCCCGTACACGCACCATATGGAGTGCGGAGTGTTACTGACAGCTAAAAACGCGTAGGCCGGATAAACGAAGCGCCATCCGGCGCTTTTTGGCAGGTGGCGCTGCGCTTACCTGCCCTACAGAACAGCAAGATGATTACTCTGGCAGCTGCTGCTTACGGTTACGCATTTTAATGCCAATCCAGAACACCAGCGCCACTGACAGCACAGCCGGCAGGAAGTTAGAGCCAATGTCCGGATACTCTGCGCGCACCACGGTGCTATACAGCAGGACGCCCAGCACAAAGAACGCCGCCGACAATGCCGGTAACCCCACCGGCATGGTGCGATTCTGATAACGCTGATGCAGACAGTACACCGTCAGCACCAGAGAGATCATCGGGAAAACCGAGAACGGTACAATAGAGCTAAAAAGCGCTGCGAACGTACCGTTAATGGATAAGCCAGCGATCAATGCCAGCAATAATGTTCCTTTATCCTGTCCTGTCTGTTTCATTACTCACCTTTCACTCATCGGATTGATGCGCCAGTTTTTCTTGTTCACGGCGATACCAGTAATAAGCCCCTTTAGAGATCATCCGCAGTTGCAATACCAGTCGCTCTTCGAGTTGCTTGCGTTGTTCAACGCTCACATCCAGTGCTTCGGCGCCCGCACTGAAGACTATTGTTACCATCGCCTCGGCCTGCGCCTCAGTGAAGGCGCGCGGCATATGGTTTTCGAGTTCAAGATAGTCGGCAAGTTCCGCAATAAAATGCTGAATCTCGCGGGCCACGGCGGCACGAAACGCGGCCGAGGTGCCTGAGCGTTCCCGTAACAATAAACGAAACGCGTTGGGATTATTGCCGATAAACTCCATAAAAGTGGAAACAGAGGTGCGGATCACGCTGCCTCCTTTGGCGATACGCTGACGCGCCTGGCGCATCAGCTGGCGCAGCATTAGCCCGCTCTCATCCACCATGGTCAGACCCAGTTCATCCACGTCACGGAAATGACGATAGAAAGAGGTAGGCGCAATCCCGGCTTCGCGTGCGACCTCGCGCAGGCTCAGACTGGCAAAACTTCGCTCAGCACTCAGTTGACTGAATGCAGCCTCTACCAGCGAACGCCGGGTTTTCTCTTTTTGTTGTGCTCTTACGCCCATCACGATAGTTGAATCCTTCCAAAGGCCCGCAGGCACTATACCAGAGAATAAAATTAATCGGATTACCTGGCTTACAGAATGAAGGTTTACATGTTGTTTGTGCTCCACCGCGCGAAAAGAGCACAACGATAATTGGGTTATCCTGTCAATGATGTTACTATTCTGTTGCTTTTATGTATAAGAACAGGTAAGCCTTACCATGTCACATTCCTACGATTACGACGCAATTGTTATTGGTTCCGGCCCCGGCGGCGAAGGCGCTGCTATGGGACTGGTTAAACAGGGAGCCAGAGTAGCGGTTATTGAGCGCTACCATAACGTTGGCGGCGGTTGTACCCACTGGGGTACCATCCCTTCCAAAGCCCTCCGCCACGCCGTCAGCCGCATTATTGAATTTAATCAGAACCCTCTTTACAGCGATCACTCCCGTCTTCTTCGTTCCTCCTTTGCCGATATTCTGAATCACGCGGATAACGTGATTAATCAGCAGACGCGCATGCGCCAGGGTTTTTATGAGCGCAACCACTGCGAAATTCTGCAGGGCAGCGCGCATTTTGTGGATGAACATACGCTGGCGCTGGAGTGCCATGACGGTTCTGTTGAAACCATCACCGCAGAGAAATTTGTGATCGCCTGCGGCTCACGCCCGTATCGCCCGGCTGATGTCGATTTCTCTCACCCGCGCGTGTACGACAGCGACTCCATTCTGAGCCTGCACCATGAGCCGCGCCACGTACTCATCTACGGCGCCGGGGTGATCGGCTGTGAATATGCCTCTATCTTCCGCGGTATGAACGTGAAGGTCGACCTGATTAACACCCGCGATCGTCTGCTGGCCTTCCTCGATCAGGAGATGTCTGACTCGCTCTCGTATCACTTCTGGAACAGCGGCGTGGTGATTCGTCACAACGAAGAGTACGAGAAGATTGAAGGCTGTGATGATGGCGTCATCATGCACCTGAAATCGGGTAAAAAGCTGAAAGCCGACTGCCTGCTGTATGCCAATGGCCGTACGGGTAACACCGATTCGCTGGCGCTGGAAAACATCGGTATGACCACCGACAGCCGCGGGCAGATCAAGGTGAACAGCATGTACCAGACCGCCCTGCCACATATCTATGCCGTCGGGGATGTGATTGGTTATCCAAGCCTGGCGTCAGCGGCGTATGACCAGGGGCGCATTGCGGCTCAGGCGCTGGTGAAAGGCGAAGCGACAGCACACCTGATCGAAGATATCCCGACGGGCATTTACACCATTCCGGAGATCAGTTCTGTAGGGAAAACCGAGCAGCAGCTGACGGCCATGAAGGTACCTTACGAAGTGGGTCGTGCCCAGTTTAAACATCTGGCGCGGGCGCAAATCGTGGGAATGAGCGTCGGTACGCTGAAGATTTTGTTCCATCGCGAGACGAAAGAGATCCTCGGCATTCACTGCTTCGGTGAACGTGCGGCGGAAATCATCCATATCGGCCAGGCGATCATGGAGCAAAAAGGTGGCGGTAACACCATCGAATACTTTGTTAATACCACCTTTAACTACCCGACCATGGCGGAAGCCTATCGGGTAGCGGCGCTGAACGGCTTAAACCGCCTGTTTTAAGGTGCTGTCGAAATGGCCATCCATTGCACCACGGATGGCCTCCGCCAGCTGCTCATAGCGGCTGCGCAGCGGTGAACCCGGACGATAAACCAGGCCAATGGTACGCCGCGGCTCCGGCTTGATGCATGGCAGATAGACCACGCCATCACGCTTATGTTCGCGCGGCACGGCCAGCGCAGGCAGCAGCGTAATACCGCTTCCTGCCGCCACCATGTTACGCAGCGTTTCCAGGCTGGTTGCGCGGAAGTGGGTATCTTCATCGGCACCGGCTTCAAAACAGAAGCCCATCGCCTGATCGCGCAGACAGTGACCATCTTCCAGCATCAGCAGCTTTTCACCGGCCAGATCGGCCATCGGCACGCGATCGCGGCTCGCCCATGGATGATCTTCATAGATCGCCAGCATCATCGGCTCATCAAACAGCGGCACTTCGATAAAGGCTTCGCTCTCTTTGACCAGCGCCAGAATGGCGCAGTCGAGCTTACCGCTATCTAACTGCGCCAGCAGCTGATGGGTTTGCGCTTCATGCAGGTACATTTCGAGTTTAGGGAACGTCTGATGCAGCATAGGAATAATATGCGGCAGCAGGTATGGGCCAACGGTTGGGATCAGGCCAATATGCAGCGGGCCGGACATTGTCTCCCCCTGCTGGCTTGCCATTTCCTTGAGCACTTTGACCTCGCGCAACACGGTGCGCGCCTGATCCACCAGCAGAAGGCCTGCCTGGGTGAACAGCACTTTACGACTGGTGCGCTCCAGCAGCATCACGCCAAGCTCGTCTTCCAGCTTACGAATCTGACCGCTAAGGGTAGGCTGGCTGACGTGGCAGGAGTCTGCCGCGCGGCGAAAATGGCGGTGTTCGGCTAACGCCACCAGGTATTCAAGATCACGAATATTCATTATTCATCCTCCGTCGCCACGATAGTTCATGGCGATAGATAGCATAGCAACGAACGATTATCCCTATCAAGCATTCTGTTGAATAATGCATCACAGAGACGAGGCGGCACCGATTACCCTTGAAGTCCTGTCCCGTCTTACGAGTTTCTCTCAAAACTCGCACAACTAAAGCCAACGTGAACTTTTGCGGACCCCGTGGTCCGCTTTTTTTTGCGTAAAAAAGCCCAACACAGGGTTAGGCTTTGGTTTGTAGGTCGGATAAGGCGAAGCCGCCATCCGATATATCAGGCATCACACCAGACGGGTTTTCGCATCCGCAATGGCCTGCGCCACCTGCTTCGGCGACACGCCGCCTTTTGCGGCACGCTTGTCCAGACAAGACTGCAACGCCAGGATCGGGTAGACATCGTCGCCAATCACGTTACTGAATTTTTGCAGATCGGCAAGCGGGAGATCTTCCAGCGCTTTGCCCTGACGAATCGCTTCCACGACCGCTTCACCGACAATATGGTGCGCTTCACGGAACGGAACGCCTTTCGCCACAAGATAGTCCGCCAGCTCGGTGGAGTTGGCATAGCCCTGCTGGGCCGCTTCCTGGCAGCGCGGGCGTTTCACCTGAATGCCGTCCAGCACCAGGGCCGCCATATGCAGACAGTCCAGCCAGGTGTCGAGCGCGTCGAACAGCCCTTCTTTGTCTTCCTGCATATCTTTGTTGTAGGCCAGCGGCAGACCTTTCAGGGTCATCATCATCCCGGTCAGCGCCCCCTGCACACGGCCACACTTACCGCGGATCAGCTCCAGCGCATCCGGGTTTTTCTTCTGCGGCATGAGGGAAGAGCCGGAGGTCACGCGATCAGACAGCTCAACAAATCCGGCTTCACCGGAGTTGAAGAAGATCAGATCTTCGGCGAAGCGCGACAGATGGACCATGCCGATAGAGGCGTTGGAGAGCAGCTCCAGCACGTGGTCACGGTCGGATACACTGTCCAGGCTGTTACGGGTCGCAGAGGCAAAGCCCAGCCAGCCCGCCAGCTGTTCGCGGTCGATTTCATAGGCGGTGCCGGCCAGCGCGCCGCTGCCCAGCGGGCTCACGTCCAGACGCTTTAAGGTGTCCTGCAGACGGCTTTCATCGCGCGCCAGCATCTCGACATAGGCCAACGACCAGTGAGCAAAGGTGACAGGCTGCGCACGCTGCAGGTGGGTATACCCCGGCATCACCGCATCCTGGTTATTCTGCGCGGTCTCCACCAGCGCGCTCTGCAACTGACGGTTAGCCGCCAGCAGTTCCGCCACGGTCTCTTTACACCACAGCTTCAGATCGGTTGCGACCTGGTCGTTACGGCTACGGCCAGTGTGCAACTTTTTACCCAACTGGCCGACTTTGTCGATCAGTTTGCCTTCCACCCAGCTGTGAATATCTTCGGCATCGCTTTCAAGGATTTGCTGCGGGTTAAGACGCACCTCTTCCAGCAGATTGTTCAGCGCCTCTTCCAGCTGCAGCTGTTCGTCTGCGGTCAGCACGCCAACGGTGACCAGCGCTTTGGACCAGGCCACAGAGCCGACGATATCCTGTTCGGCCAGGCGGTAGTCGAAGCGCAAAGAGTCGTTGAACTGTTTGAACCGTTGATCCGCTGCCTGTGTAAAACGCCCACCCCAAAGTGCCATAACATCGTTCCTTTATTCGTTAGTTCTGCCGGGTGGCGCTGCGCTTACCCGGCCTACGGTCATTCATTAAAAACTTACGCTAGAATACGCGTACCAATCGGCGTGCCGTTAAACAGCGCCGGAAGCTGCTCCGCGTGACGCCAGGAGGCGATATCCACCGGACGGCCCAACGTGCGCGCCGCATCCAGCGCGGCGTTCACTTTGACAATCATGCCGTCAGTAATAATGCCCTGATCAATCAGCTGCTCGGCTTTTGCCGCGGTCATCTCCGCAATGCGCTGGCCTTTGCCGTCCAGAATGCCGCTCACGTCGGAGAGCAGGATCAGGTCTGCGCCCAGCGTTGCCGCCAGGGCGGTTGCCGCCTGGTCAGCGTTGACGTTCATCAGTTGCCCCTCTTCGGTCACACCGATAGAGCTGACGACAGGCAGGAAACCGCCTTCCAGCAGCGTATTGATCAGTTTTGGCGAACCCGGCTGGGCCAGGCCAACGTGGCCAAGCTCTTCATCGAGCTGGGTCACCTTAACGCTGTCGCCATCGCCCAGGTAGAGACCGACAGAGGCGATATGGTGTTTCTTCGCCCAAGCCAGCAGGGTTTTGTTTGCCGTACCCGCCAGCGCACCGGTAATGATGTCGATCTGATCGGCAGGCGTCACGCGCAGGCCGTTCTTCTTTTTCACCGGCAGGTTCAGGCCTTTCATTAACTCATCGACCACACAGCCGCCGCCGTGAACAATCACCAGCGGGCGTTGATGTGACTCGCGATAGTTGACCAGCGCGGTAAACAGACGCTCCAGCGCTTCTTCGCTGTCCAGCAGTACACCACCAAGCTTGATAATTAATGGGTTCATCATCACACCTTAAATAAGAGACTGCGTTTCAGCATAGCCAAAACGAATATTTGCGCACTGCATTGCCTGGGCGGCAGCGCCTTTCAGTAAGTTATCTTCTGCGGCCACCACAATCAGGTGCTCGCCCTGCACGGCAAAACCGATGTCGCAGAACGGCAGGCCGACCACATTTTTCAGCGCGGGCACGCCTTTGTCATAGAGACGCACCAGCGGTTTATCCGCATACGCCAGGGTAAAGGCCCCGCTCACCTGCTCTTTGGTCACGCCAGGCTTCAGGCGGCAGGTGATAGTTTCGAGGATCCCACGCGGGAAACTGCCCAGGTGCGGCGTGAAAATCACCTCCGCGCCCAGATGGGTAGTAATTTCCGGGTGGTGGCGGTGGTTAAACACGCCATACGGCTGCAGGCTCACTTCACAGAAGCTGTTGGAGATAGCCGCTTTGCGTCCTGCCCCGCTCACGCCGCTGGTGGCGTTGATCACTGGCCACTGGTTCAGATCCAGCAGACCCGCGTCGATCAACGGCTTCAGGGAGAGCTGCGCCGCCGTCGGGTAGCAACCCGGTACGGCAATCAGGTTCGCTTCTTTCAGTTTATCTGCGCTCCACTCCGCCAGACCGTAGACTGCCTGTTCAAGCAGGTCCGGGTGTTGATGGGTGAAACCGTAGTATTTTTCATAGAACGCGGCGTCGTTCACGCGGAACGCACCGGAGAGATCGAACACCACGCAACCCGCTGCCAGGAACTGCGGCGCCAGGTCGTGGCTGACTTCGTGAGCGGTGGCTAAAAAGACCACATCCACGCCGTCGGTAAATTCGCTGATATCCGACATTGGCTGCAATGGCAGATCGACAATCCCTTTAAGCTGCGGATGTAAATCGGAAATTAACTTTCCTGCATCATTGCTTTGCGCTGAGACAGTCAAAGCGGTTATGGTCATATGAGGATGGCGATTCACGTAGCTTACAAGCTCTGCGCCCGCATAACCGCTAGCGCCTACAATCAGCGTATTCAACATCGGGTTCCTTTATGCTCAACGTTAATGTATTTTTATTCACATTTATTGCATGAATATTGATACTATCACGACCTAAGGTGTGTCAACAATGAAAATGAATTTACCGCCATTTATCGAGATCTACCGCGCCCTGATTGCCACGCCGTCCATCAGCGCAACGGAAGAAGCGCTGGATCAGAGTAATGAGACTTTAATCAATCTGCTGGCAGGCTGGTTCAGCGATCTCGGGTTTAAGGTGGAGGTTCAGCCGGTGCCGGGAACCCGTAACAAATTTAACCTGCTCGCCAGTACTGGCCAGGGTTCGGGCGGCCTGCTGCTGGCAGGGCATACCGACACCGTGCCGTTTGATGACGGACGCTGGACGCGCGATCCCTTCACCCTGACCGAGCACGACAACAAGCTCTACGGGCTGGGCACTGCTGACATGAAAGGCTTCTTCGCCTTTATCCTCGACGCGCTGCGTGACGTCGACGTGACAAAACTGAAAAAGCCGCTCTATATTCTGGCTACCGCCGACGAAGAGACCAGCATGACCGGGGCACGCTACTTCTCGGAAAACACGGCGATTCGCCCGGATTGCGCCATCATCGGCGAGCCGACATCCCTGCAACCGATTCGCGCGCATAAAGGCCATATCTCTACGGCGGTGCGCGTGCTGGGCCAGTCCGGCCACTCCAGCGATCCGGCGCGCGGCGTTAACGCTATTGAACTGATGCACGACGCCATTGGCCGCATCATGATGCTGCGCGACGACCTGAAGGAGCGGTATCACTACGATGCCTTCACGGTCCCTTACCCGACGCTGAACCTCGGCAGCCTGCACGGTGGTGATGCCTCTAACCGTATCTGCGCCTGCTGTGAACTGCATATGGATATTCGCCCGCTGCCGGGCATGACCCTGAGCGACCTCGACGGCTTGCTGAACGAAGCGTTGGCCCCGGTGAGCGAGCGCTGGCCGGGTCGCCTGACGGTCTCTGAGCTGCATCCGCCAATCCCGGGTTACGAGTGCCCGCCGGACCATCAGTTGGTGCAAGTGGTGGAAAAACTGCTCGGCGAGAAAACCGACGTGGTGAACTACTGCACCGAAGCGCCGTTTATTCAGACCCTCTGCCCGACCCTGGTGCTTGGCCCAGGCTCTATTAACCAGGCCCACCAGCCGGATGAGTACCTGGAAACCCGCTTTATCAAGCCAACCCGCGAACTGATCGCTCAGGTTGTGCATCACTTCTGCTGGCATTAATGACTGTTCCCCTCTTTCGCGAGAGGGGAAAAATCGCATGATCTTCGTCACATTCTCATAAGCATCTCTTATCTGACGCAAAGCGAATTAAATTTCGTAAATTGCCCCTATTTATTCGTTTGCTGAACCGTTTTCGCAGCAATTGACGACGGGGGTTTTACGTGGCTTTATAAAGGGAGATGACAAAATAATGTCCGCGAGATGGCTTTACGGGCATAAACAAAAATGATGGGGTGACTGGGTTTTTATGAACGAACAATATTCCGCGTTGCGTAGTAATGTCAGTATGCTCGGCAAGGTGCTGGGAGATACCATCAAGGATGCGTTGGGCGAGAACATTCTCGATCGCGTTGAAACAATCCGTAAGCTGTCCAAATCTTCCCGCGCGGGTAACGAAGCCAATCGTCAGGAGCTGCTCACCACGCTGCAGAACCTCTCCAACGACGAACTGCTCCCTGTTGCCCGAGCCTTCAGCCAGTTCCTGAACCTGGCAAACACCGCCGAGCAGTACCACAGCATTTCGCCGAATGGCGAAGGGGCCAGCAACCCGGAAGTGATTGCCCGCACGCTCAGAAAACTCAAGGACCAACCCGATCTTAACGAAGCCACCATCAAAAAGGCCGTCGAGTCCCTGTCGCTGGAGCTGGTGCTCACCGCCCACCCGACCGAGATCACCCGTCGTACCCTGATCCACAAAATGGTGGAAGTGAATAACTGCCTGAAGCAGCTGGATAACAAAGAGATCGCTGATTACGAACGTAACCAGCTGATGCGCCGTCTGCGCCAGCTGATTGCCCAGTCCTGGCATACCGATGAAATTCGTAAGCACCGCCCAAGCCCGGTTGACGAAGCCAAATGGGGCTTTGCGGTGGTGGAAAACAGCCTGTGGGAAGGGGTGCCAAACTACCTGCGCGAGCTGAACGAGCAGCTGGAAGAGAACCTCGGCTACCGCCTGCCGGTGGATTTTGTGCCGGTACGCTTCACCTCCTGGATGGGCGGCGACCGCGACGGCAACCCGAATGTGACTGCCGACATCACCCGCCACGTACTGCTGCTGAGCCGCTGGAAAGCCACCGACCTGTTCCTGAAAGATATTCAGGTGCTTATCTCTGAGCTGTCGATGGTTGAAGCCACGCCGGAACTGCGCGAGCTGGCCGGCGAAGAGGGTGCCAGCGAGCCGTACCGTTATCTGATGAAAAAACTGCGCGGCCAGTTGCTGGCAACGCAGGCCTGGCTGGAAGCCCGCCTGAAAGGCCAGCGTCTGCCGAAGCCGGAAGGACTGCTGAGCCAGAACGAGCAGCTCTGGGATCCGCTGTATGCCTGCTATAAATCGCTGCAGGCCTGCGGTATGGGCATTATCGCCAACGGCGAACTGCTCGACACCCTGCGCCGCGTGAAGTGTTTTGGTGTGCCGCTGGTACGTATCGACGTGCGTCAGGAGAGCACCCGTCACACCGAAGCGCTGGGCGAGCTGACCCGCTACCTTGGCATTGGCGACTATGAAAGCTGGTCTGAAGCTGACAAACAGGCCTTCCTGATCCGCGAGCTGAACTCCAAACGTCCGCTGCTGCCGCGCAACTGGGAGCCAAGCAACGAAACCCGCGAAGTGCTCAACACCTGCAAAGCGATCGTTGATGCGCCGAAAGGATCGGTGGCCGCCTATGTGATCTCCATGGCGAAGACCCCATCCGACGTGCTGGGTGTTCATCTGCTGCTGAAAGAGGCGGGCATCGACTATGCGCTGCCGGTGGCACCGCTGTTCGAAACCCTTGATGACCTGAACAACGCTAACGACGTGATGACCCAGCTGCTGAATATCGACTGGTATCGCGGCTTTATTCAGGGCAAACAGATGGTGATGATTGGCTATTCCGACTCCGCAAAAGACGCGGGCGTAATGGCAGCATCCTGGGCGCAGTATCAGGCGCAGGACGCACTGATCAAGACCTGCAAGAAAGCCGGTATTGAACTGACCCTGTTCCACGGTCGCGGCGGCTCTATCGGTCGTGGCGGTGCGCCAGCGCATGCGGCGCTGCTTTCCCAGCCGCCGGGCAGCCTGAAAGGCGGTCTGCGTGTGACCGAACAGGGCGAGATGATCCGCTTCAAGTACGGCCTGCCGGAAGTGACCATCAGCAGCCTGTCGCTCTACACCAGCGCCATTCTGGAAGCCAACCTGCTGCCGCCGCCGGAGCCGAAAGAAGCCTGGTGCCATATTATGGACGAGCTGTCAGATATCTCCTGCGATCTGTACCGCGGCTACGTGCGTGAAAACAAAGATTTCGTGCCTTACTTCCGCTCGGCTACACCGGAGCAGGAGCTGGGTAAACTGCCGCTCGGCTCCCGTCCGGCCAAGCGTCGCCCGACCGGTGGCGTAGAGTCCCTGCGTGCCATCCCCTGGATCTTCGCGTGGACGCAAAACCGCCTGATGCTCCCGGCCTGGCTGGGTGCCGGTGCCGCGCTGCAAAAGGTGGTGGACGATGGCAAGCAGAGCGAACTGGAGACCATGTGCCGCGACTGGCCGTTCTTCTCTACCCGTCTGGGCATGCTGGAGATGGTCTTCTCCAAAGTCGACCTGTGGCTGGCGGAATACTACGACCAGCGCCTGGTGAAACCGGAGCTGTGGAAGTTGGGTAAAGAGTTGCGCGAACTGCTGGAAGGCGACATCAAAGTGGTGCTGGCTATCGCCAACGATTCCCACCTGATGGCCGATCTGCCGTGGATTGCGGAGTCTATCCAGCTGCGTAACATCTACACCGACCCGCTGAACGTTCTGCAGGCAGAGCTGCTGTACCGTTCACGTAAAGCGGAAGAAGAGGGTCAGGAGCCAGATCCGCGCGTGGAACAAGCGCTGATGGTCACCATCGCGGGCGTTGCGGCGGGGATGCGTAACACCGGCTAAGCGTAAACCTGATGTAATCAGGCCACACTATGTGTGGCCTTTTTTTATGCTTACAGGTAAGGTTTTGGCTTTGTTGCAACGGGAGAAGGTAAATTATGCAGCCAGATATCAGTCACATACTGGCAGAATTAATTGGTAGCCCTGTGCGGCTGGGTCATGTTCATTTTGCCAGCTCACCTTCTCCGGCCCCTGCCCTTGCATTACAGGTTGATTTCCCACGCCTTGAAATTATCCTGGAGGGCGTCGTTGAGGAGAGCGCCGCACCGGCGTTACAGCAGTACGACATCCTGTATATACCCGCGGGCGGATGGAATTTCCCTCACTGGCAACAGCCTGCGACAACCTTGAGTATCCTCTTCGGCAAACAGCAGCTCGGTTTTAGCGTCCTGCAATGGGATGGCGTCATGCACCGCAATCTGGCTAAACAACATGTTGCCCGGCGCGGGCCACGTATAGGATCTTTTCTGCTGCAAACGCTGCACGAAATGCAGATGCAGCCGCAGGAGCAGCAGACCGCGCGCCTGGTCGTCGCCAGTCTGCTGAGTCATTGTAACGACCTGCTTGGCAGCCAGATCCAGACGGCATCGCGCAGCCAGGCGCTGTTCGACGCTATTCGCAGCCACATCGATGATAATTACGCTTCGCCGCTTACCCGGGAATCCGTAGCCCAGGCGTTTTATATCTCACCCAACTACCTGTCGCATCTTTTTCAAAAAACCGGTGCGGTGGGCTTTAATGAATACCTGACGCATATCCGTCTTGAACACGCACGTCAGTTACTTAAGGGCTATGATCTGAAAGTGAAAGAGGTGGCGCACGCCTGCGGATTTGTCGACAGCAACTATTTTTGTCGGCTGTTTCGTAAGAACACGGAACGTTCCCCGTCAGAGTATCGTCGCCAGTATCATAGCCAGCTGACCGGTAAGGCCGTTAAGTCAGATTAACCTGCGTGTGCTGAGGGGCGGTTAACAACTTCCGCACGGCGCTCATTACCTTGTGCGGCTCGCGCAGAAAGGCGTTGATACCACATTTCACATAACGACAATATTCAAAGCGTTCGCTACCCGCCAGTTCAATATCGGTGATTAACAGTACCAGATCGGCACGATGGATATCCTCTTCTGTCAGCTCGTTTTCAATCCCTAACGCCCCCTGGGTTTCGATACGGACAGCCCAGTTCTCTTGCTGACAAAGTTTTTCCAGACGCTCGGCGGCCATGTAGGTGTGCGCCACGCCGCTCACGCAGGCTGTTACCGCCACCAGTTGTCTTCCCGTCATGACTGACATTGTTAACCTCCCACGGTTACCTGAAAACCTGCACGTTCTGCCAGCAGGCGTATGGCGGCAATCTCATTCGCATCCGGCGCGGCCACATCACGCATTAACCATGTTTGCCCTAGCAGACGGTATTTTGGTTCGCCATATTGATGAAAAGGCAGTAAATGCAGCTGCCGTATCCCTGAGGGTATCAGAAATTCCAGCACGCGCGTGATGTTGGCCGAGTCCAGTGTGTAGCCCGGAATAAGCGGAACCCGGGGGATGACATTGACCCCTTCTGCCGCCAGGCTGCGCAAGTTCTGTAACACACGGGGCAAATTCATATTCACGATAGCCCGCGCCTGCTCTGGTTCCATGATCTTCAGGTCGAACAGCACTTCATCGCACTGTTGCGCCAGCGGCAGCAAACGCGACAACGGCGCATCACCCGCCGTCTCGATTGCGGTATGCACGCCATAACGGCGCAAACGTTGCAAAAACTCTGTGGCGAAAGGCGCCTGCATCAGTACTTCTCCGCCAGACAGCGTGACGCCGCCGCCGGAAGCGCGAAAGAAAACATCGTCTTTCATCACCTCCTGTTCCAGCTCGTCGAGCGTCACATCCCGGCCGATCCGCTCAAACGCCCCCGAAGGGCACTCATCGGCATCGCGTAAACAGGGCGCGCAATGCAGGCATTTGCTCTCCCGGCGTACGGTTTCGATTTTTGGCGACATCGATTCAGGGTTGGCGCACCACGGACAGGTATGCGGGCACCCTTTAAAGAAGACCACGGTACGAATACCGCGCCCGTCATTCAGGGAGTAACGCTGGATATTGAAGATGCGCGCCATAGGGGCGCGCGTCTCAATGACCTCACAGTTGATGCGCGGTGCGGCGGATAATGTCATCCTGGATCTCCTTCGACAACTCGACAAAGAAGGCGCTGTATCCGGCAACCCTGACCACCAACCCGGCAAAATCCTGTGGGCGCAACTGGGCTTCACGCAGCGTATCTCCATTCACCACGTTGAACTGAACGTGCTGCAATTTGAGCTGGGTAAACGCGCGCAGGAAATCGGCCAGCTTTTGCAGCCCGGCATCGCCTTCAAGCGTCGCCGGAGTAAATTTCACGTTGAGCAAAGTGCCATTGGAGAGCAGATAATTATCCAGCTTACTGACGGATTTCAGCACCGCCGTAGGCCCCTGCATATCCTGACCGAGCATCGGTGAGAGACCGCCATCCGCGAGCTGCTCCCCTGCCAGCCGACCATCTGGCGTAGCTCCCACTACGGCACCTAGCGGGACGTGCGCCGACACCGTATAAGAGCCCGGCGTGAATTGCCCACCTCTTGGATTGCGATATTTTTCGACCTCTTTGCAATAATGGCGCAGCAGTTCCGCACTAATATTGTCAACGTCGTCGATATCATTGCCATATTTATCGAAGCGGTTGATCAGACGCGCCCGGATTTTTTCTCCTTCCGGAGTGGCAAAATTGGCTTTCAATAGTGCCAGTAGCTCATCAAAACTTAAGCGCTGCTGCTCAAACACCATCCCTTTTAATGCATGTAGCGAGTCGCTCAGGTTGGCGATCCCAATGCCCTGCACACCAGAGAAGTTATAGCGGGCGCCGCCGTCGGTGATCTCTTTTCCGTTGTCCAGGCAATCGCTGATAAAGGAGGAGAGCAGCGGCACTGGCGCCCAGTCCCGATGCCCGATATCGCAGATATTGCTCCCTTCAACCATCAGGGCAATGTAATGGTTTATTTTGTGGCGAATATCGTCGAGCAATCCTTCATAGGTCAACCCGGCATTACCTTCGTTCTCCTGCATGGCGATTTCCATGACTTTCAGCAGGTTAAACATGGCGATATCGTGTAGACCGTAAGTTTTGCCCGGTATAGAAAGCTCAACGCAGCCAACGACGGCGTAATCCCGGGCATCTTCCAGCGACACGCCACGATTAAGGAATGCGGGCACCACCACTTCATCGTTAAAAATCTGTGGGATGCCGGTACCGAGGCGGATAGTCTCTGCCGTTTTCAGCAGGAAGGGCCTGTCGATCAGCTCGTTGACGCGTACGCCAAGATTGGGTTGCGGTAGCTGAACGCTCTGGTAGGCGTCCAGACAGAGGAATGACAATGCGTTCACCGCGCTGCGGCCATTTTCGGTCAGGCCGCCTAACAGCGCGGTATAACCGGTCGGAAACCCGGCGAAATAGCGGGCGCTACTGGTGGAGCGTAGCAGCACCACGTCATTACATTTTACCCAGAGCGATTCCAGCAGCTCTTTGAGGAACGCGGCGGCTTCGCCCTGGGTGAGCGAAGCCTGGTAGAACGGCAGCATATATTGGTCGAAGCGACCAATGGAGAGCGAACTGGCGTTCGATTCATACTGCAAAATAATGTTCATATACCAGAACAGCTGACACGCCTGCCAGAAGGTCTGCGGCTTATGCTGCGCGTTATGCCGCGAGATCTCAGCGATGGTCAGTAGCTCCTGACGACGCGCGGCATCCGGGCAGTTTGCCGCCATCTGATCCGCCAGCAACGCATAACGCAAAATGTGGCGTTGGGAGGCTTCAAGCAGCAGCAGAGCGGCCTGGTAGAAGATGTTTTGTGGATCTTGCGCGCAGTGCGCGCGCATCTGGGCCACTAAGGCACCCAACCCGTTATTCAACAAGCGCGGATAGTCGATGATAATATGGCCCTGGCCTTTATCCGTCTGGTTAATACTGAATATTTGGGTGCCAACGGCGGCTTTTACCTCATCCGTCATCTGGCTGTTGATGAAGTCTTTCATCGAACGTTTTTCCCAGTAGGGATAAAGTTGTTCGCGATAGGTTTGCTTATCCTGCTCGCTGATTTCAAAACGGTCCTGAGGGCGGGTGGGGAATTGATCCAGCTCTTTCAGCAGCCAGTAGGGATCCATTTCCGGAGACATAATCCCGGCGCGCGGTTTCACCGTGCGGTTACCGGCAATCAACTCCTCATCACGAATCGCAATTTCTACGTGGTCAAGAATATACGCCGTCGCTTTCGCCCGGCGTATCATTACCGGTTCACCTTCCGTTTGTTGATGACTGGCGGTGTAAAGCACTGCGCGTTCGAGGGAAATTTCTCGTGGGTGAGCAAATAGCGCGTCTTTCAGGCGTTGGATACGGTTCGTCATGAGGACACTCCGGTAGAGGAAAACACTCCCGCCCCTCAGGGCGGGTGGAGATCAGGCAGTTTGCGCCAGATGCGCATCAATTTTGTTCATGATCGCTTCGGCGCGTTTTACCGCGTCGCTGATGTTGACGCGCACGATGGTTTTTCCAGTGAAGCGCTCTTCAAATTTGATGCCGATGTCTTTGGTCAGAATGACCATATCCGCCGCGGCGATCTCTTCGGCTGTAAGCTCATTCTCCAGACCAATCGAGCCCTGCGTTTCGACTTTGACTTCCCAGCCTTTCGCTTTCGCCGCGCTTTCAAGCGCTTCCGCAGCCATGTAGGTATGCGCTACGCCAGATGGACATGCGGTTACTGCAACAATTCGGGTCATGCTCTCTTCCTCACTCAGTTAATTTCAAAATCCAGATCCAGGTCGTCATCTTTTTGCGCAACCTGAGTCGTGTTCTTACGCGCCAGACTCTTCAGCACATTGACGCTCACTGCCGTTACCACCGCACCGACCACAATCGCAGCGATATAGCCCAGCTTGCCTTCCACGACGGGCAGCACAATCAGGCCGCCCCATCCGGCGTAACACTGCGCTCCAAGCATTGCCGCGGTCACGGCGCCACAGACGGAGCCCAGCATGATCGAGGGGATAACCCGCAGGGGATCGGCGGCGGCAAAAGGAATCGCCCCTTCGGTGACGCCAACACAGCCCATCACCAGAGCCGCTTTCCCGGCTTCACGCTCTTCGCCGCTGAAATTTTTACGGTTAATCAGCGTTGCCAGGCCCAGCCCCAGCGGCGGCACACAGATGCCAACCGCGGCAATCGCCACGACGGTATAAACCCCCTGAGCCACACAAATCAGCATGAAGGCATAGGCAACTTTGTTGATGGGCCCACCCATATCGAAGGCCAGCATCAGCCCCATGATCACGGCCAGTACGACGATGCTTCCCTGCTGCATACCTTGCAGCCACTGGGTTAAGCCAGTTGTGAGCGCGCCAACAGGTTCACCCAACCCCCACATCATGATGCCTGCAGTAATAAAGGTGCCGATGATGGGGATGATGAAGATGGGCATGACGGAGCGCAGAACTTTCGCTACGGGCAGCTTTTTCAGGTAATAGACGACGATACCGCCCAGGATCCCGGCGATGATCGCCCCGAAGAACCCGGCGCCGAAGCTGTTGCCAACCCAGGCCGCAATGGCGCAGGGCGCCAACGCCGCACGCTCAGCAATGGAATAACCGATGTAGGCGGCCAGGAATGGCACCATCAGCGTGAGTCCGGCAACACCAATATCAAACAGTTTTTTCAGATTGGGATCGGTCGCGGCATCCGGCACCGCGCCCTTGCCGTAGAGCATTACGGATATCGCCAGCAAGATACCGCCCGCCACGACAAAGGGGATCATATGCGATACCCCTGTCATAAGATGCTGTCGCGTGTTTTTAAGAATCTGCACCAGTTCTTTCATAGGTCGCTCCCGGGCTATGTTTGGCCCAAATCCATAACGATGTTGTGGCAAACAATAGGCAATCCGGCGGGGTACAGACAGTGGATAAAAACGCCATTTACTGGATTTTTGTAATATAGAAAGAAAAATGCGATCCGCCTCTTAATTTCTTCTCCTTCTGACTCGCGCCAGATAAAAGGCGTGTTGTGAACAAAGTCTCACTTCCAGCGAGACATTACATTTGTCCAGTTTTTGGCAGAAATGTCACATAGCGCGCATCCTCACCACACTCGTATGCTGATTGCCATGTATGACTCGTGATTTCAGGAGTGGTTATGGCTCTGGTGGTGGAATTTACCTGTGATTTGCCTAATGGCGTTCATGCGCGGCCGGCAAGTCATGTTGAAACGCTGTGTAATTCATTTACGTCACAGATTGTGTGGCACAACCTGCGTAGCGGCCGGAAAGGCAGTGCGAAAAGCGCGCTGGCGCTGATTGGCACCGACACGCTGGCAGGGGATGCTTGCCGTCTGCTTATTACTGGCGCGGATGAACAGGATGCGCATCAGCAACTTGAAAGGTGGTTTAAAGAAGAGTTTCCTCACTGCGATGCTCCGCTGGCTGCCGCCATCAATACCGAACTTTCCCCGCTCCCTGAATCCTTAACGCGCCTTAATCCCACGTTGTTTCGCGCGCTGGCGGTTTGCAGCGGTAGCGCCCAGGGGGTCTTAACGCTCCTGACCTCCCTTGATCTCAATGCGTTAACCGATTTACCCACTGCCGGAACCCAGGAAGAGGAACAGTCGGCGCTGGATAATGGCCTGAAGCTGCTGGTTAAAAACATTGAGCTGCGCATGCTGGATAACGACAGTACGGCCAGCGCCATTCTGGAGGCGCATCGCTCGCTGGCCACGGACGCCTCGCTGCGCCAGCAGCTTCTGGCAGGCATTAATGAAGGGTTAAGCTGCGCGCAGGCCGTGGTTAAGACCGCCAGCCATTTTTGCGCAGAGTTTGCCCGCTCCAGCAGCAGTTATCTTCAGGAGCGCGTGCTGGATGTACGCGATGTTTGCTATCAGCTGTTGCAGCACATCTACGGCGAGCAGCGCTTCCCGGTGCCGGGCCAGCTGACGCAACCGAGTATTTGCCTGGCTGACGATCTTACTCCCGGCCAGTTTCTCGAGCTTGATAAAACGCTGCTGAAAGGGTTGCTGTTAAAAAGCGGCGGCACCACGTCGCACACCGTTATTCTTGCACGTTCCTTTAATATTCCGACGCTGGTGGGGGTTGATAGCGAAAGCCTGCTCCAGTGGCGCAACCAGCCGGTATTTATTGACGGCAATGCCGGCGCGGTGGTGGTGAACGCCAGCGAAGCTGTGGCGCGTTATTACCAGCAGGAAGCGTATGTTCAGCAAGCCCTGCGTCAGCAGCAGAGCGTCTGGCTGAACCAGGAGGCGCGAAGCGCGGATGGCCTGCGTATTGAGGTGGCTGCCAACATCGCGCATGCGCTGGAAGCCCAGACAGCCTTTGGCAACGGCGCAGAAGCGGTCGGTCTGTTCCGCACTGAAATGCTCTATATGGACCGCGCCAGCGCGCCGTGTGAAAACGAGCTTTACAACATTTTTTGCCAGTCGCTGGAGAGCGCAGGTGGGCGCAGCATCATCGTGCGCACGATGGATATCGGTGGCGATAAACCAGTGGAGTACCTGAACATCCCGGCGGAGAACAACCCATTCCTGGGCTATCGCGCGGTACGTATTTACGAAGAGTACGCCGCGCTCTTCACGACTCAACTGCGGGCGATCCTCCGCGCATCAGCCCACGGCAGGCTGAAGATCATGATCCCGATGATCTCCTCAATGGAAGAGATCCTGTGGGTCAAAGAGAAGCTCGCTGAAGCAAAACAGCAGCTGCGCAGCGAACAGATCCCCTTTGATGAAAAAATCCCGCTCGGCATCATGCTGGAGGTGCCGTCCGTGATGTTCATCATCGATCAGTGCTGCGAAGAGATTGATTTCTTTAGTATCGGCAGCAACGACCTGACGCAATATCTGCTGGCGGTGGACCGCGATAACGCCAAAGTCACCCGTCACTACAACAGCCTGAATCCTGCGTTTTTGCGCGCGCTGGATTATGCCGTGCAGGCAGTCCACCGCCAGGGAAAATGGATTGGCCTGTGCGGCGAGTTGGGCGCCAAAGGCTCAGTCTTGCCACTGCTGGTCGGCCTGGGGCTGGATGAAATTAGCATGGGTTCACCCGCGATCCCGGCAACCAAAGCGCGTCTCGCTCAGCTGGACAGCCGCGCCTGCCGTCAGTTGCTTAATCAGGCAATGAATTGTCGCACCTCGCTGGAAGTTGAACATCTGCTGGCGCAGTTCCGTATGAATCAACAGGACACGCCGCTGGTGACCCCGGGCTGTATTTCGCTGGATAACGACTGGCGCAGCAAAGAAGAGGTGCTGAAAGGCATGACGGATAATCTGCTTCTCGCCGGTCGCTGTCGCTATCCGCGCAAGCTGGAGGCCGATCTCTGGGCGCGTGAAGCCGTGTTCTCTACGGGCCTCGGCTTTAGCTTCGCCATCCCTCACAGCAAATCTGAACATATTGAACAGTCGACCATCAGCGTCGCCCGGCTACCTGCCCCGGTTAAGTGGGGCGATGAAGAGGCGCAGTTCATTATTATGCTCACGCTCAATAAACATGCCGCAGGTGACCAGCATATGCGCATCTTCTCGCGCCTGGCGCGCCGGATTATGCATGCTGATTTCCGCAACGCGCTGGTCAACGCCAGCTCCGAAGAGGCTATTGCCACCCTGCTGCAACATGAATTAGAACTGTAAAACGAGGAAGAGTCATGGAACTGTATCTGGATACCGCCAACGTGGCGGACGTTGAACGCCTCGCCCGCATCTTCCCCATTGCTGGCGTCACCACCAATCCGAGCATTATTGCCGCCAGCGGTGAGCCGCTCTGGGAAGTCCTGCCGCGCCTGCAGAACGTCATCGGCCCGCAGGGCATCCTGTTCGCCCAGACAATGAGCCGCGACGCCGAAGGGATGGTTGCCGAAGCCAGACGCCTGCGTAAAGCGATCCCCACTATCGTGGTCAAAATTCCGGTTACCGCTGAAGGACTGGCCGCGATTAAAGTCCTTAAAAAAGAGGGTATTACTACGCTCGGCACCGCAGTTTACAGCGCCTCACAAGGTTTGCTGGCGGCGTTAGCCGGGGCGAAATACATCGCGCCCTACGTCAATCGCGTGGATGCCCAGGGGGGCGACGGGATCCGCACGGTACAGGAGCTGCAAAGCTTGCTGGAAATGCATGCGCCAGAGAGCAGCGTGCTGGCCGCCAGCTTCAAAACGCCACGTCAGGCGCTGGATTGCCTGCTCGCCGGTTGTGAAGCGATCACCCTGCCGACTGATGTAGCGCAACAAATGCTCAATACGCCAGCGGTAGAGTCAGCCATAGACAAGTTTGAGCAGGACTGGAAAAACGCGTTTGGTAGCCTCAACCTGTAAAGGAGACATAGGATGGATCGTATTATTCAATCACCTGGCAAATACATTCAGGGTGCAGATGTGCTCTCACGCCTCGGCGACTACCTGAAACCGCTGGCGGCGCGCTGGCTGGTGGTGGGCGATAAATTTGTGCTGGGCTTTGCGGAAGAGACGCTGCGCCAGAGCTTTAAACAGGCGGAACTGTACGTAGAAATCGCGCCATTTGGCGGCGAATGTTCGCAGAACGAGATCGACCGGCTGCGCAAGCTGGCGAAAAGCGCCGATTGCCAGGCAATCATCGGCATCGGCGGCGGTAAAACACTGGATACCGCTAAAGCACTGGCGCATTTCATGGATGTCCCGGTCGCCATCGCCCCGACCATTGCCTCTACCGATGCACCCTGCAGCGCGCTTTCTGTTATCTACACCGACAGCGGGGAGTTTGACCGCTACCTGATGCTGCCGCATAACCCGAACATCGTGATTGTGGATACCAAAGTGGTGGCAGGGGCGCCTGCACGTCTGCTGGCCGCCGGCATCGGCGACGCGCTGGCAACCTGGTTTGAAGCCCGGGCCTGCTCACGCAGCGGCGCCACCACCATGGCGGGAGGTAAATGCACCCAGGCCGCGCTGGCGCTGGCCGAACTGTGCTACAACACCCTGATTGAAGAGGGTGAAAAAGCGATGCTGGCGGCAGAGCAGCATGTGGTGACTCCTGCCCTTGAGCGGGTCATTGAAGCCAACACCTATCTGAGCGGCGTCGGTTTTGAAAGCGGTGGCCTGGCAGCGGCCCACGCCATTCATAACGGCCTGACCGCCATTCCGGACGCCCATCATTACTATCACGGCGAGAAAGTGGCGTTTGGCACGCTGACCCAGCTGGTGCTGGAGAATGCCCCGGTTGAAGAGATTGAAACCGTCGCGGCACTCTGCCACAGCGTAGGGTTGCCCATCACGCTGGCGCAGCTGGATATTACCGAAGATATCCCCGCCAAAATGCGCCTGGTGGCGACAGCAGCCTGTGCGAAAGATGAAACCATCCATAACATGCCGGGCGGGACAACGGCGGATCAGGTGTATGCCGCCTTGCTGGTGGCCGACCAGTACGGCCAGCGTTTTATGCAGGAATGGGAGTAGCCATCTTGCCCGGCGGCGCTGCGCTTGCACGGGCCTACAAATACGTAGGCCGGGTAAGGCGCAGCCGCCACCCGGCAAAGGGCAAAAAAATCCCCGCCGGAGCGGGGATTTTCCTGTTTACAGCAGATCGAACCGGTCGAGGTTCATCACTTTCACCCATGCCGCGACAAAGTCGTTCACGAACTTCTCGTGGGCATCGCTGCTGGCGTAAACCTCCGCCAGGGCACGCAGCACGGAGTTAGAACCGAACACCAGGTCAGCACGGCTCGCCAGATATTTGACTTCCCCGCTCACACGATCGCGCCCTTCGAACAGCTCGCTGGATTCATCGGTGGCTTTCCACTGTGTGCCCATATCCAGCAGATTGACGAAGAAGTCAGTGCTGAGTACGCCCACACGGTCGGTAAAGACGCCGCTTTTACCGCCATCAAAGTTGGCGCCCAGCACGCGCAGCCCACCCAACAACACCGTCATCTCTGGTGCCGTCAGCGTCAACTGCTGCGCTTTATCAATCAGCAACGATTCGGTGGTCGAGACGTCAATCGCCGCCCGGTAGTTACGGAAACCATCGGCAACCGGCTGCAGCAGCGTAAACATGCCGATATCGGTCTGATCCTGACGCGCATCAACGCGGCCTGGCGTAAAAGGTACGGTGATGTTGAAGCCCGCCGCTTTCGCCGCCTGCTCAACACCCACCACACCGGCCAGCACGATGATGTCCGCCAGCGATGCTTTATGCGCCGATTTATAGATCCCTTCCAGCACCGGCAGTACGCGCGCGGCCACGGCATTGACATCCCAGCTACGCTGCGGTGCCAGCGCCAGACGTGCGCCGTTGGCCCCGCCACGCTTATCGCCACCGCGGAAGGTGGAAGCCGACGCCCATGCCACCGACACCAGCTCGCTGACCGACAGGCCGGAAGCCGCAATGTCCGCCTTCAGGCTTTCGATATCTTCAGCGGTCGGGTGGAAGAACGGCTGCGGCAGCGGATCCTGCCAAATTAGCTCTTCTTTCGGTACTTCCGGCCCGATATAACGGGAAATCGGCCCCATATCACGGTGGGTCAGTTTGAACCATGCCCGGGCGAAGGCTTCGTTAAAGGCCTGCGGATCGTTGAGGAAACGACGGGAAATTTTGTCGAACTCAGGATCGAAACGCAGCGTCAGGTCGGTCACCAGCATGGTCGGTTTACGTTTTTTCGACGGGTCGAAAGGATCCGGCATAATTTCCGGCGCATTCGACGCTTCGAACTGGATAGCACCAGCCGGACTGCGGGTTTGCACCCAGTCGTATTTGTAGAGATTTTCGAAGAAGTAGTTGCTCCACTGGGTCGGCGTCTGGGACCAGATCACCTCCAGGCCGGAGGTAATGGCGTCTGCCCCAATACCGGTACCGTGGGTGCTGGCCCAGCCCAGGCCCTGAGCCTCAAGCGGGCCGCCTTCCGGATCGACACCCACATGGCTGGCTTCCCCTGCCCCGTGGGTTTTACCCAGCGTATGGCCGCCTGCGATCAGCGCGACGGTCTCTTCATCGTTCATCCCCATGTTGCCAAAGGTGGCGCGGATAGCCGCCGCCGCCGACAGCGGTTCACCGCTGGCGTTTGGCCCTTCAGGGTTAACGTAAATAAGCCCCATCTCGGTGGCGCCAATGGCGCTTTTCGCCAGGCTTTCCGGGTGACGATGCTCCAGCCAGGCTTTCTCATCGCCCCAGTTAACGTCCAGATCCGGCTCCCAGACATCTTCGCGTCCGGCGCCAAAGCCGAAGGTTCTGAAGCCGGAGTTCTCCAGCGCCACGTTGCCCGCAAGAATAAACAGATCGGCCCAGGAGATTTTCTGGCCATATTTTTGTTTGATCGGCCACAGCAGACGACGCGCCTTATCGAGGCTGACGTTGTCCGGCCAGGAGTTAAGCGGAGAGAAACGCTGTTGACCGCGGCCTGCGCCGCCACGCCCGTCGACAGAGCGATAGGTGCCCGCACCGTGCCACGCCATGCGAATGAACAGACCGGCATAGCTTCCCCAGTCTGCAGGCCACCACGGTTGGGAATCGGTCAGGAGCGCTTTCAGATCGCCTTTCAGAGCGGAGTAATCCAGCTTGCTGAATTCTTTACGGTAGTTGAAGTCTTTGCCTAGCGGGTTAGAACGTTCGGAATGCTGATTGAGAAGATCAATACGAAGTTGTTTAGGCCACCAGTCCCGGCTGTTGGTGCCGGCACCTGCACTCTTGTCATAACTGCCCTGGTGGAAAGGGCACTTACCTGAATTCTGGTTCTCGTCGGACGTACTCATCGCTCTGCTCCCTCTATGATTTTATCGTTAGGATATACACCACCGGGAACAAGAGATAATTGAAACAATCCACAGATTTGATAGTTAATACCGTTGTTATCCGGCTGAAATAAAAAAGCCCTCATCTTACTGAGGGCCTGGTCTTTACAGACCCGGGCGAACCCCTAACGTGTGGCAGATCGCGTAGCTCATTTCGGCGCGGTTGAGGGTATAGAAATGGAAATCCTTCACCCCTTCGCGGCTTAAAATCTTCACCATATCCATGGCGATACTGGCACCCACCAGCTTGCGGGTTTCGGCGTCATCGTCCAGGCCTTCATACATCTTCGCCATCCAGTGCGGGATGCGCACGTTGGTCATGTCGGCAAATTTCTTGGCCTGCTTAAAGTTAGAAACCGGAAGGATGCCAGGGATAATTTCCACGTCGATGCCGGCAGAGACGCAGCGGTCACGGAAACGCAGATAGCTTTCAACATCAAAGAAAAACTGGGTGATGGCGCGATTGGCACCCGCATCCACTTTGCGTTTCAGGTTGAGCAGGTCCGCCTGGGCGCTTTTCGCTTCCGGGTGCACTTCCGGGTAAGCCGCAACGGAGATGTCGAAATCGCCCACCTCTTTCAGCAGCGCTACCAGATCGGTCGCATACATGTCCGGCTTACCGCTGCCCGGCGGCAGGTCGCCACGCAGGGCCACGATGTGGCGGATACCGTTATTCCAGTAATCCTGGGCGATGGTGCGCAGCTCGTCGCGGGTGGCATCGATACAGGTCAGATGCGGGGCAGCCTCCAGACCGGTACGATCCTTAATGCCCTTGATGATACTGTGCGTGCGGTCGCGCTCGCCGGAGTTGGCGCCGTAGGTCACGGAGACAAATTTGGGTTTCAGGCTGCTCAGGCGATCGATAGAGGCCCACAGGGTCTGCTCCATTTCACTGGTGCGCGGCGGGAAAAATTCAAAAGAGACGTTAATCTGGCCGTTTACTTCAGCCAGGCTCTGATTCAGGGCTTCCCGCTGGTTGGCGTGAAAAAAGCTCATACCTTACCTCATCAATCGCGTGTCGTTGTTTGTTATGCTTCGAACTTCTATACGTTTAGACGTCCAGATGTAAAAATGACGGAAAAGCGGACTGGCGTCAACTGAAAATATCACCATTGACGGTGAGGAATGCTCAGGGAAGTTGAAAAAAGTTCAGGATGGGAAAAAAGAAGGCCCGGTAAGCGTTGCGCCACCGGGCATAGGGCTTTACAGCAGCTGCGCCAGACGGTTGATATCGGACTGGATCGCCCCGGCGGTCACGTCGCGGCCCGCACCTGGACCACGGATCACCAGCGGGTTATCGCGATACCAGCGGCTCTCAATGGCGAAGACATTATCGCACGGCAGCAGCGCCGCCAGCGGATGTTCCGGGCGGACAGCCTCAACCCCAACGCGCGCCTTGCCGTTGGCATCGAAACGCGCCACGTAGCGCAGCACCAGACCCATTTCGCGCGCCGCTTCCAGACGCTGCAGCATCTGCTCGTTCAGCGCTTCACCGTTCTCGAAGAAGTGATCCACAGACCCCTCTTCGCAGCCCGCCGGCACCAGCGACTCCACGCGCACCTGATTCGGCTCGATGTCGTAGCCCGCTTCACGCGCCAGGATTACCAGCTTACGCATCACGTCTTTGCCGGAGAGGTCAACGCGGGGGTCCGGCTCGGTCAGCCCCTGCTGCCACGCCTGATCCACCAGGTCGGTGAACGGCACGGTGCCATCAAACTGCAGGAACAGCCAGGAGAGCGTCCCGGAGAAGATACCGCTGATCGCCAGAATGCTGTCGCCGCTATCGATCAGATCGCGCACGGTGTGATTCACCGGCAGGCCGGCGCCGACGGTGGCATTGTAGAGCCAGTGACGGCCCGTTTTTTCAAAGGCGTCGTGGATCTGACGATAGTTGCGGGTATTGCTGGCGCCCGCCAGTTTGTTAGCGCTGATGACGTGGAAGCCGTGGCTGGCGAAATCAAGATACTGATCGGCCAACTGCTCGCTGGCGGTGACATCCAACACCACCAGATCATCATAGGGGTGGGCGCGCATCCACAGGAAGAGCGACTCTTCATCCTGTTCGATGGCTTCATCGTTGAAGAAGGCCAGCGCACGGCTGGCGTCCAGCCCTTCATAACTGAGCAGGCTGCGGCGGCTGTCCACCACGCCCGCCAGTACAAATTCAAAACCGGTACGCGCTGACAGCGTGGTTTGCTCCCGGGCAAACAGCTCCAGCCAGCGGGAACCGATATTCCCTTTCCCAAACAGCATCAGACCGATGCGTTTTTCGGCGCGGAACAGCGACTGGTGCAGGCCCTGGATCAGACTCTCCGTTGGTCCGGTGCGCATGACCGCCACCAGGCTGATGCCCTCCTCGGACTGCCAGGTAAATTCAACCGGCTGCCCTTTCAGTTGCTGCCAGAAACGGTGGCAGTGCAGCGGGTTACGGGTGACCCCCGCGCCCACCATCGCAATCAGCGCCAGCCCCTGACGCAGGCGAAGCTCGCCCGGCAGGCCCGCTTCATCCAGAATCTTCAGCGCGCTGTCGGCCACTTCGGCGGTGTAGCAGAACTGCAGCAGGTGACGATCGGTATGCACCCCCACGGCCAGCGGGCGCACCTGGGCACGCTTGAGGATCAGGTCGATCTCTTTATGCGCCAGTTTGAAATCGTGGCCGGCGGGAACGAGGAACTCAATCAGGCAGATATCGTCATGGCTGGTGACAATACGCGCCCCCGTGCCGGAAGCCAGCACGCGCTCAATGCGGGTGGAACCCTGATCCGGCGTATAGCTACAGCGCAGCTGCAGATCGATATCGCTGCCGGAAACCGGCTGCAGGGTACGGGCGTGGAGAACCGGGGCCGCCAGACGGGCCAGCTCGCTGGCTTCATCGAGACGCAGCAGCGGCAGCAGGCAGGCATCTTTAACCTTACGCGGATCGGCGCTATAGACGCCCGCCACGTCGCTCCAGATGGTGACGCGCGACACGCCCGCCAGCGCACCAATCTGCGTTGCGGAGTAGTCGGAGCCGTTACGCCCCAGCAGCACGGTTTCACCTGCGTTGCTGCGGCTGATAAAGCCGGTCACGACAATACGTTTATTTGGATGCTGCACCAGCAGCTGCTGGAGCAGCGGATAAGAGAGGCCTTCATCAACCTGCGGCTGAGCGCCCCGTTCGGCGCGCAGGAAGTCCCGCGCGTCCAGCCATGCGGCCTCCAGCCCCTGCTGTTGCAGAACCGCCGCCATCAGACGGGCAGACCACACTTCACCGTGGCCCACCACCTCGGCGTAAACGGCATCGGTCACGCCGCTGTCGAGTAACGCGGCCAGCCGCTCCAGATCCTGGATAAAGTGGCTGATCAGGCCATCGGCCACGTCGGCAGGCAGTAACCCGGCGATCAATTCACTCTGATAACGGCGTAACGCTTGTTGAACCTGATGCGCAGAGAGACGATCGGTCTGGCTTAACTTCAGCCAGCTAATCAACTGGTTGGTGGTGCTGCCCGCCGCAGAGACAACCATCATGTCCCCCGGCATCGAATACTCTGCCATGATCCCCGCGACCCGCAGGTAACATTTCACATCAGCAAGACTACTACCACCAAACTTGTGCAGCTGGCGACCCTTCGCCCCTGCCTGCGCTATCACACTCATGATTACCCCTTGGCTGCGATCCGGAAGCCATTTTCCAGATCGGCAATTAAATCTTCACAATCTTCAATACCGGTTGAGATACGCAACAGCGTCTCGGAGATCCCGGCGGCGGCACGCGCTTCTGGCGCCATGCCCGCGTGCGTCATGGTGGCGGCGTGGGAGATCAAACTTTCAACCCCACCTAAAGATTCCGCCAGCGTAAACAGTGACAGCCCGCTCAGGAAGCGACGTAGCGTCTGCTCATCGCCATCCAGCTCAAAACTTAACATCGCGCCAAAACCCTTTTGTTGACGCGCAGCAATCTCGTGTCCCTGATTCTCCGGCAGCGACGGGTGATAGAGCTTTTTCACCAGCGGCTGGGTCTTCAGGAAATCGACAATCGCCTGGGCATTACGCTGCGCCACATCCATACGCGGCGACAGGGTGCGCAGACCACGCAGCAGCAGATAGCTGTCGAACGCGCTACCGGTGACGCCGATGTTATTCGCCCACCATGCCAGTTCAGTGACAACCTCCGGCTCTTTCGCAATCACCACCCCGGCAACCACGTCCGAGTGGCCGTTCAAATATTTGGTGCATGAATGCAATACCAGGTCTGCTCCCAGTGCCAGCGGGTTCTGTAGCGCCGGACTGAGGAACGTATTATCCACTACACTTATCGCTCCCGCATCCCTTGCAAGCTGACAAATTTTTGCAATGTCCACGACGCGCAGCAATGGATTGCTCGGACTTTCGATTAATACCAGCTTCGGTTTTTCTGCCAGCGCCTGTTTCAGCGCCTGCTCATCACCCTGATCGACAAACAGCACGCGATAGCAGCCACGCTTCGCCAGGCTGTCAAACAGGCGGTAGCTGCCGCCGTAACAGTCGTGCGGGGCCACCAGCAGATCGCCAGGTTTCAGGAACACCGTGGTCACCAGGTGAATAGCCGACATGCCGGTATTGGTCATCACCGCACCTGCGCCACCTTCCAGCTCCGCCAGCGCGCGCTGGGTGACATCACGCGTAGGGTTACCACGGCGCGAGTAGTCATGGGCGCGTGGTTCATTAAATCCGGTGAAGTTATAGGTACTGGAGAGGTGAATCGGCGGGACAACGCAGCCGTACTGTTCGTCATCATTCAATCCGCTACGCACTGCGATGGTGGCCTGTTTACGCGTCATGGTGAAGGCTTCCTGGCTTAATGGATGAAAAGTCAGGCACCAGAGTAAACATTGATTATATGGACGTCAATACATCTGGACATCTAAACTTCTTTGCGTATAGATTGAGCAATGCGCAAATAGCCGTTAAAATTATATGCTTTAGCGCATACCGCAGAGGCAATATCCGTGTCACAACGGCATCTCTACGGTAAACTACGCGCGATTATGGCTCGGACCCCGGCGTATCGCTGCGGTGTCAGCCTCATATTAATGACAGAGAGGATTAAAGGTATCTCATGGCTGAATGGAGCGGCGAATATATCAGCCCATACGCTGAGCACGGTAAGAAGAGTGAACAAGTAAAAAAAATTACGGTTTCCATTCCTCTGAAGGTGTTAAAGATCCTCACCGATGAACGCACGCGTCGTCAGGTGAATAACCTGCGTCACGCTACCAACAGCGAACTGCTGTGCGAAGCGTTCCTGCACGCCTTTACCGGTCAACCGTTGCCGAACGATGAAGACCTGCGCAAAGAGCGTAGCGATGAAATTCCGGAAGAGGCAAAGGTGATCATGCGTGAGCTGGGTATCGACCCGGAGACGTGGGAATACTGATTTACAGATACAAAAAAAGCGCCTTGCGGCGCTTTTTTTTCGGGAAACTTACTTGGAACCCGGGATGCTGAAACGCTTGTTGAAGCGGTCAACACGGCCACCGGTTGCAACGTCACGCTGCTTACCAGTGTAGAACGGGTGGCACTGGCCGCACACGTCCAGGTTCAGATCGTGACCCACGGTGGAGCGGATCTGGATAGAGTTACCGCAAGAGCAGTTTGCAGTAATCATTTCGTATTTAGGATGGATATCTTTTTTCATGGGAGAACCTCAGTTAAGGCCGCGTCGCTCTTCCAGCCCTAACGCCAGACACCACGCGATGTTGAATGTAAGTTCTTTGATGCAAAGTGCACCAAAGGCGGCGAATCATACAGAATTTAACCAGGGTATGCAAACTGATCCGCACGCCGCCTTTCACTAATGTGTATACTAACGCGCCACTTTTCAAGTCAGGAAGATTCGATGCCCGTTGCTCACGTTGCCCTGCCCGTTCCGCTTCCCCGTACCTTTGATTACCTGCTGCCAGACAACATGCAGGCTGAGGCGGGCTGTCGCGTGAATGTGCCGTTTGGCAAACAGCAGCGGGTGGGTATTGTCGTCTCCGTAAGCCAGCACAGCGAGTTGCCTCTCAGTGAACTCAAAAGCGTGGTCGAGGTGCTGGACAGCGAGCCGGTCTTTTCCGCCAGCGTCTGGCGACTGCTCCTGTGGGCGGCCGACTATTATCATCATCCCATTGGCGATGTGCTGTTTCACGCCTTACCCATTCTGCTGCGACAGGGCAAAAGCGCCAGCCATGCGCCGATGTGGTACTGGTTTGCCACCGAGCAGGGCCAGGCGGTAGATATTAATAGCCTGAAACGCTCCCCGAAACAGCAGCAGGCACTGGCGGCGTTACGCCAGGGCAGGATCTGGCGGCATCAGGTTGAGAGCCTCGACTTTAACGACGCGGCGTTGCAGAGCTTACGTAAAAAAGGGCTGAGCGAACTGGCCTGCGAAGCGCCGGCGCTTATCGACTGGCGCGACGGCTTTAGCGTCGCGGGCGACCGGCTGCGGCTCAATACCGAACAGGCGACCGCCGTAGGGGCGATCCACAGCGCGTCCGATCGCTTCTCAGCCTGGCTGCTGGCGGGCGTGACCGGTTCCGGTAAAACTGAAGTCTATCTGAGCGTACTGGAAAATGTGCTGGCTCAGGGCAAGCAGGCGCTGGTGATGGTGCCGGAAATCGGCCTGACCCCGCAGACCATCGCCCGTTTTCGCGAGCGCTTTAACGCCCCGGTCGAGGTGCTGCACTCCGGCTTAAATGACAGCGAGCGCCTGAGCGCCTGGCTGAAAGCGAAAAATGGCGAAGCGGCAATCGTGATTGGCACCCGCTCATCCCTGTTTACACCCTTTAAAAATCTCGGGGTGATCGTCATCGACGAAGAGCACGACAGCTCTTATAAACAGCAGGAAGGCTGGCGCTATCACGCCCGCGACCTGGCGGTCTATCGCGCCCACAGCGAACATATCCCAATCATTCTCGGCTCCGCGACCCCTGCGCTGGAGACGCTGCATAATGTGCGCCAGCGAAAATACCATCTATTACGCCTGACGCGGCGGGCGGGTAATGCCCGTCCTGCCATGCAGCACGTACTGGATCTGAAAGGTCAGCCGGTGCAGGCCGGGCTAGCCCCGGCGCTGATCGCCCGCATGCGCCAGCATCTGCAGGCCGACAACCAGGTGATCCTGTTTCTCAACCGGCGCGGCTTTGCCCCGGCGCTGCTGTGCCACGACTGCGGCTGGATCGCCGAGTGCCCGCGCTGCGATCACTACTATACCCTGCATCAGGCCCAGCACCATTTGCGCTGTCACCACTGCGACAGCCAGCGACCGGTGCCGCGCCAGTGTCCTTCCTGCGGCTCGACCCATATGGTGCCGGTCGGTCTGGGCACCGAGCAGCTGGAGCAGGCGCTGGCCCCCTTCTTCCCGGGCGTGGCTATCTCACGTATCGATCGCGACACCACCAGCCGCAAAGGTGCCCTTGAGCAACAGCTAGCGGAAGTCCATCGCGGCGGAGCGCGTATTCTGATCGGTACCCAGATGCTGGCCAAAGGACACCACTTCCCGGACGTGACCCTGGTGGCGCTGCTGGATGTCGACGGGGCGCTCTTCTCGGCAGATTTCCGCTCCGCAGAACGCTTTGCCCAGCTCTATACCCAGGTGGCAGGCCGTGCCGGGCGCGCCGGTAAACAGGGCGAGGTGGTGCTACAAACCCACCACCCCGAGCATCCGCTGCTGCAAACCCTGCTGCATAAAGGCTATGACGCCTTCGCCGAACAGGCGCTGGCGGAGCGTCAGACCCTGCAACTGCCACCGTGGACCAGCCATGTGATTATCCGCGCCGAGGATCACAACAACCAGCAGGCGCCGCTGTTCCTCCAGCAGCTGCGCAACCTGCTGCAGGCCAGCCCGCTGGTGGATAATCAGCTGTGGATTTTAGGTCCGGTTCCGGCCCTGGCCCCCAAGCGCGGCGGACGCTATCGCTGGCAAATCCTGCTGCAACATCCCTCCCGGGTGCGGCTACAGCATATCGTCAGCGGCACGCTGGCGTTGATTAATACCCTGCCGGAAGCGCGTAAAGTGAAGTGGGTCCTGGACGTTGATCCTATCGAAAGCTAAAAAAGGGTGGGAGGCGGATCGAAAAATTAAACACGACTCACACTTTTTATGAAAATTCTGTAACCGCTTCCATTCGCAATCTGATAAAACTGACACAGTCAGAAGTGCGGTGATACGCCTGCGAGGAGAAGAAGTTGAAGTCCAGGAAAGAGGTTGCCTCGGCGACCATGAAAGATGTTGCCCTGAAAGCAAAAGTCTCAACGGCAACGGTATCCCGAGCATTAATGAATCCCGACAAAGTCTCTCAAAGCACGCGCAACCGTGTTGAGCAGGCTGCGCTGGAGGTGGGTTATCTGCCCCAGGCTATGGGCCGTAACGTCAAACGGAACGAATCCCGCACCATTCTGGTCATTGTGCCCGACATCTGCGATCCCTTTTTCAGCGAAATTATCCGCGGTATCGAAGTGACCGCCGCCGCCCAGGGCTACCTGGTCCTGATTGGCGACTGCGCGCATCAGAATCAGCAGGAAAAGACCTTCATTGACCTGATTATCACCAAGCAGATCGACGGTATGCTGCTGCTCGGTTCGCGCCTGCCCTTTGATGCCAGCATTGAAGAGCAACGCAATCTGCCGCCGATGGTGATGGCCAACGAGTTTGCCCCTGAGCTGGAACTGCCTACCGTCCATATTGATAACCTCACCGCTGCCTTTAACGCCGTGAATTATCTCCAGGAGCTGGGCCACAAACGTATCGGCTGTATCGCCGGACCGGAAGAGATGCCGCTGTGCCACTATCGCCTGCAGGGCTATGTTCAGGCGCTGCGCCGCACCGGGGCGACGGTGGATCCGCACTATATCGCCCGGGGCGATTTTACCTATGCCGCAGGCGGCCTGGCGCTGGAAAAACTGCTGTCGTTGCCGCAACCGCCGACCGCGGTGTTCTGTCACAGCGACGTGATGGCGCTGGGCGCGCTCTCCTATGCCAAACGGCGCGGTCTGAAAGTGCCGAAAGACCTCTCAATCATCGGCTTCGATAATATTTCTCTGTCTGAATTTTGCGATCCTCCGCTCTCGACGGTGGCACAACCCCGCTATGATATTGGCCGGGAAGCGATGCTGCTGTTACTGGATCAGCTGAACGGACAAACAGTTAGCAGCGGCTCCCGTTTACTGGACTGTGAATTGATCGTCAGAGGTTCAACCCAGGCCCTGACTTAAAGTAAACGCCTTTCAGACGTCCTCATCTGGTCAAAGGCCCGTCGCTTAAGTAACATGACGGGCTGACAAACGAAAAAATACAGCGAAACGATAGTGGCACAACGAGATTATGTACGTCGCGGCCAGCCGGCACCTTCGCGACGCAAAAAGAGTAGCTCACGGAAACCGCAACGCAGCAGCCTGCCCGCAGTCTCACCGGCTATGGTGGCGATCGCGGCGGCGGTCCTGGTGGCATTTATCGGCGGCCTCTGGTTCATTACGCACCATAAAAAAGAAGAAGCAGAAGCGCTGCAGGGCAATAAAGTGGTCGGCAATGGCTTGCCCCCTAAACCGGAAGAGCGCTGGCGCTATATTAAAGAGCTTGAGAGCCGCCAGCCGGGCGTGCGTGCGCCTACCGAACCCTCTGCGGGTGGCGAAGTGGTGGATCCTAACCAGTTAACCAACGAACAACGTCAGCTGCTGGCGCAGATGCAGGCCGATATGCGCCAGCAGCCTACCCAGCTCAACGAAGTGCCGTGGAATGAGCAGACGCCAGCACAGCGTCAGCAAACGCTGCAGCGCCAGCGCCAGGCGCAGCAACAAATTCAGCAGCAACAGCAGCAGCAGTGGGCACAGTCCCAGACGGTACAGCAGCCGAAAGCGCAGCCGCGCGTGACGGAACAGCCGTATCAGCAGCCTAAGGTGGCACAGACGCAACCGGCGCAACAGCCGAAGACGCAGCCTGCGAAGCAAAATAGCAACACGCAGCCGTATCAGGATCTGCTGCAAACCCCTGCGCATACCACCGCGCAGCAGCCAAAAGCCGCGCCGGTCACCAAAGAGACCGAGGCGCCAAAGCAGACGGCTGAGAAGAAAGACGAACGTCGCTGGATGGTGCAGTGCGGTTCCTTTAAAGGCGCAGAGCAAGCGGAAACCGTACGTGCCCAGCTGGCCTTTGAAGGCTTTGACTCACGCATTACCACCAATAACGGCTGGAATCGCGTAGTGATCGGTCCGGTTAAAGGCAAAGACAATGCCGATGGCACCATCAGCCGTCTGAAGATGGCAGGTCACACAAACTGCATTCGACTCGCTTCCGGGGGTTGAAACCCCCAAAATCCCCCCCATCTATCATTCTATTCAGCCCTGAGCACTGGCTCAGGGCCTCTATTTTCCGAATGTGTAACCAGGGGGTCTGCTCGTGACAACAATAGTAAGTGTACGCCGTAACGGCCAGGTGGTGATTGCCGGTGATGGCCAGGCCACGCTGGGTAATACCGTCATGAAAGGCAACGTGAAAAAAGTGCGTCGTCTGTATAACGACAAAGTGATCGCCGGTTTTGCGGGCGGTACTGCGGACGCCTTCACGCTGTTTGAGCTGTTTGAACGTAAACTGGAAATGCATCAGGGCCATCTGGTAAAAGCTGCCGTTGAGCTGGCGAAAGACTGGCGTACCGACCGTATGCTGCGCAAGCTGGAAGCACTGCTGGCGGTGGCCGATGAAAATGCCTCGCTGATCATCACCGGTAACGGTGACGTGGTGCAGCCAGAAAATGACCTGATTGCTATCGGTTCCGGTGGCCCGTACGCCCAGGCCGCCGCCCGCGCGCTGTTGGAAAACTCCGATCTGGGCGCACGCGATATCGCTGTGAAGGCGTTGGATATTGCAGGTGATATCTGCATCTATACCAACCACTTCCACACCATCGAAGAATTGCCGTCTAAGGCGTAAGGATTTCTCATGTCTGAAATGACCCCACGCGAAATTGTCAGCGAACTGAACAAACACATCATCGGCCAGGATAACGCCAAGCGTTCTGTGGCGATTGCCCTGCGTAACCGCTGGCGTCGTATGCAGCTGGATGAAGTGCTGCGCCATGAAGTGACGCCAAAAAACATTCTGATGATCGGCCCAACCGGTGTTGGTAAAACCGAAATCGCCCGTCGTCTGGCTAAACTGGCCAACGCGCCATTCATCAAAGTCGAAGCGACCAAGTTCACCGAAGTGGGCTATGTCGGTAAAGAAGTGGACTCTATCATCCGCGATCTGACCGACTCTGCCATTAAGATGGTCCGCGTCCAGTCCATCGAAAAAAACCGCTATCGCGCTGAAGAGATGGCGGAAGAGCGCGTGCTGGATGTGCTGATCCCACCGGCGAAAAACAACTGGGGCCAGGCAGAACAGCCTGCTGAGCCATCCGCTGCGCGCCAGGCGTTCCGCAAAAAACTGCGTGAAGGCCAGCTGGATGACAAAGAGATTGAGATCGAGCTCGCCGCCGCGCCAATGGGCGTGGAAATTATGTCTCCGCCAGGTATGGAGGAGATGACCAGCCAGCTGCAATCCATGTTCCAGAACCTGGGCGGGCAGAAGCAAAAGCCGCGTAAGCTGAAAATCAAAGACGCGATGAAGCTGCTGATTGAAGAAGAAGCGGCGAAGCTGGTGAACCCGGAAGAGCTGAAGCAGGACGCTATCGACGCGGTTGAACAGCACGGTATCGTGTTTATCGATGAGATCGATAAAATCTGTAAGCGCGGCGAATCCTCCGGCCCGGACGTTTCCCGTGAAGGCGTACAGCGCGACCTGCTGCCGCTGGTTGAAGGCTGCACCGTCTCCACCAAGCACGGCATGGTGAAAACCGATCACATTCTGTTTATCGCCTCTGGCGCGTTCCAGGTTGCCAAACCGTCGGATCTGATCCCGGAACTGCAGGGCCGTCTGCCGATCCGCGTTGAGCTGCAGGCGCTGACCACCGAAGACTTCGAGCGTATCCTGACCGAACCAAACGCCTCCATCACCGTGCAGTACAAAGCGCTGATGGCGACCGAAGGGGTGAACATTGAGTTCACCGAAGATGGGATCAAGCGTATCGCCCAGGCCGCATGGCAGGTTAACGAGACCACCGAAAACATCGGTGCGCGTCGTCTGCATACCGTGCTGGAACGCCTGATGGAAGATATCTCTTATGATGCGAGCGACCTGAATGGTCAAAGCATTAAAATTGATGCCGACTATGTGAGTAAGCACCTTGATGCTTTAGTAGCAGATGAAGATCTGAGCCGTTTTATCCTATAATCGCGGCAATTGCATTTTCATCACAAATGATGGGGCTGAAAGGCCCCATTTTTATTGGCACATAATTACTATGACTGAAATCAGCCGTACGCAGGCCTGGCTGGAAAGCCTGCGTCCTAAAACGCTCCCTCTCGCTTTCGCCGCCATTATTGTTGGCACTACCCTCGCGTGGTGGCAGGGGCATTTCGACCCGCTGGTGGCTGCCCTGGCGCTGCTGACCGCCGGGCTTCTGCAAATCCTCTCTAACCTCGCTAACGATTACGGGGATGCCGTCAAGGGCAGCGATAAGCCCGACCGCATCGGGCCATTGCGCGGAATGCAGAAAGGGGTGATCACCCAGGAGGAGATGAAACGGGCGCTGATTATCACCGTCGCGCTGATCTGTCTTTCCGGGATTGCGCTGGTGCTGGTGGCCTGTAAAACCCCGGCGGATGCGGTTGGCTTCCTCGTGCTCGGTCTGCTGGCGATTGTCGCGGCCATCACCTATACCGTCGGCACCCGCCCTTACGGTTACATCGGGCTGGGGGATATCTCCGTGCTGGTCTTCTTCGGCTGGCTGAGCGTGATGGGCAGCTGGTATCTGCAGGCGCACTCGTTAATTCCTGCCCTGTTCCTGCCAGCCACCGCCTGCGGCATGTTGGCGACGGCGGTGCTGAATATCAACAACCTGCGCGATATCGACAGCGATCGTCAGAACGGTAAAAACACCCTGGCGGTGCGGTTAGGCGCGGTGAATGCGCGCCGCTACCATGCCTGCCTGCTGATGGGCGCCCTGCTCTGTCTGGCGCTGTTTAACCTGCTTTCCCTGCACAGCCTGTGGGGCTGGCTGTTTGTGCTCGCCACGCCGCTGCTGGTCAAACAGGCGCGCTACGTGATGCGCGAGCAGAGCGCCTCGGCCATGCCGCCAATGCTGGAACGCACGGTAAAAGGCGCACTGCTGACTAACCTGTTGTTCGTGATAGGGATTATTCTTAGTCAGACGCTAAATTAGCTGACAAATATCAATTAACAATTGATGATTTTGCCAACAATGCAATTCGCGCGATATACTGAAAACACTCGCAGCAACTGAACTTAAGCCTATGAAATACGATACCTCCGAGCTTTGTGACATCTACCAGGAAGATGTAAACGTCGTAGAACCGCTGTTTTCCAACTTTGGAGGACGGTCGTCGTTTGGCGGACAAATCATTACGGTGAAATGTTTTGAGGACAACGGGTTGCTGTACGATCTGCTCGAACAGAACGGCCGTGGACGCATTCTGCTGGTTGATGGCGGCGGCTCCGTGCGTCGCGCGTTAATCGATGCAGAACTTGCCCGTCTCGCCACCCAGAACGAGTGGGAAGGCATTGTGGTCTATGGCGCGGTGCGTCAGGTGGATGACCTCGAAGAGCTGGACATCGGCATTCAGGCGATTGCGGCCATTCCGGTTGGCGCAGCAGGTGATGGCATTGGCGAAAGCGACGTGCGCGTCAATTTCGGCGGGGTGACCTTCTTCTCCGGCGACCATCTCTATGCCGATAACACCGGCATTATCCTCTCTGAAGATCCGCTGGATATTGAGTAACACATAGAAAAAAGGCGGAGATTACCGCCTTTTTACTGTGCCTGACAGCCAGGATGGCTGTCGTTAAATGATACAAGCAAAAGGAATCTTGTTTGCGCGGCATTCTCTATTTTCTCAGTTTCGTTTCTATCCTCTGGTTACTCTATCGCTCGTTTCGCCTTCTGTTTTTTGCGCCTCCGCCGTTTATGCTGGCTGTCACCTTGCGTCTGGGTCTGGCGTTAATCATCTTTCTTGGCGCAGTGAACTTGCCCCGTAATCTGGCAACGTTTGATAAGCAATTTAAAGAAACCGTGGGTTATCCCTCCTCCCTTCTTACAATGCAATTCATTCATATTGACGATGTTAAAAAACAACGGATTATGCGGGAAGCTGAGATCTATTTTTCCGATATCCAAAACGTGATTACCGTTGAAAATATCCCGACGCGTCAGCGAACAGAGTCATATCTTGATCACCAGAGAAGAATTAAGATCCAACGAGATATCCTGCCCAATCGCTACCGCTGGCAGGGTGATCAGCTCACCATTGCCAGTGGCAGGCCATTAACTGACGAAGAGGCTGCCCGGCTGGAAGCGACCCTGACGCAGGCTTTAAACGGCATCACGTCACACTCAGGACTCGAGTCTCGTTTTGTTTTATCTCCCGCTATGCCAGGCAGCGCTAATCTGTGGCAAATACTGCTTACTGAAGAAACGGATACCTTAGCGTTAACCTTCTCTGCCAGTGTGCATCCGAAGGTCTTTACTGCAACGTGCCCCAAAAATATGACGCCTTTATGCAGTAAAGCGCGCTTTTCCTGCCTGCTGCCGGTCGCAACGACCTTACCAGACTCTCTCACCACGCAATGGTTGCAACTGAATCATGATGAACCCATAAAGCTTACGGGGTCGCTGGGGCAGGAAAAATATCAGCTATGGATAACCAAAGAGCGAGAACAAATAGCACCCTTTTTGGTGTTGTCATCGGACAACAGGGAGGCTGAGCGAGAGCGGTTTTGTGAGCGGGAAAAACGAAATTTTATGCTGCGCCACTTTAGCCAAAGTACAGATTTAAACCAAATAAGTCAGTCACTTGAGAGTTTCAAGCTGGAACGCAATGTTCGGTTTCATCCGTAAAGAGAGGAAAGAAAGCGAGGGGGCCGAAGTCCGTGAGTAGGGTGAATGACATAAAGCGCCTTACGGCGCTTTATTCTGGAATCAGACCTCTTCCATGCGCCCGAGCAGAGCATGCAGACGATCCTGCCAGCCGTTCTGCTGTTCGCGCAGCTGGTGGTTTTCACGCTCCAGCTCTTCACGACCATGCTGAGCAGTCTGAATTTCCTGCGACAGCGCGTTGTTTTTTTCTTTCAGCTCTTCGATTTCCATCTGCAGCAGGGTGATGGTATCAATCGCCTGCTGTACTTTCGATTCCAGTTTCTCAAACACTTCTAACGACATAATGCTACCTCTCCTGAATTTGCAAGGCGACGCTTGACGTAAACGCGCACAACACCTGGTGTCGATTGTATGGAGCCCCGCCCTCCCTGTCCAGCGGCAGACCGCGCAGATTGCGGTTTGCAACACTTTTCAGTCTCCTCCTGGTGCGTTCGCGCCATATACCCCTAAATTGTTAACACTTTAGTTAATAGAAAGCTTACTCCCCCTTTCGCTTACAGCAGTTCTCGCCCGCTTTATGGCGCGTTATCGCTCATTTTGTTGACGCGGCACACACATTTTAAGTTCGATATTTCTCGTTTTTGTTCGTTAACGATAAATTAACACTATGTCTACAGGACATCGTGCCGGTCATGGCGACCGTCGCGCCAACAATAACCATTAATCATTTTTCAGGATCCGATTATGAGTGAAACATCAACCTTAAAAGGCCAATGCATCGCAGAGTTCCTGGGTACTGGGTTGTTGATTTTCTTTGGCGTAGGATGTGTGGCTGCACTGAAAGTGGCGGGCGCCAGTTTCGGTCAGTGGGAAATCAGCGTGATCTGGGGTCTGGGCGTGGCGATGGCCATCTACCTGACGGCGGGTGTTTCGGGTGCGCACCTCAACCCTGCGGTCACCATCGCGCTGTGTCTGTTTGCCTGCTTTGACAAACGCAAGGTTGTGCCTTTTATTGTGGCGCAGTTTGCTGGTGCGTTTTGTGCAGCGGCGTTAGTTTACGGGCTCTATTACAATCTGTTTATCGACTTCGAGCAGACGCACCATATGGTGCGTGGCAGTACCGAAAGCCTTGAGCTGGCGGGGATCTTCTCCACCTATCCGAACCCGCACATTAACTTTGTGCAGGCCTTCGCGGTAGAGATGGTGATCACCGCCATCCTGATGGGTACCATCCTGGCGCTGACCGATGACGGCAACGGCATTCCGCGCGGTCCGCTGGCGCCGCTGTTGATTGGCCTGCTGATTGCGGTGATCGGCGCGTCGATGGGGCCACTGACCGGTTTCGCCATGAACCCGGCGCGCGACATCGGCCCGAAAGCCTTCGCCTTTATTGCCGGGTGGGGTGACGTGGCCTTCACCGGCGGCAAAGATATTCCTTATTTCCTGGTGCCGCTGTTCGGCCCCATTGTAGGTGCTGCGCTGGGTGCCTTCGGCTATCGTAAATTGATTGGCCGCCACCTGCCGTGTGACACCTGTGTCGTCGAAGAGGCCGAAGAGAAGGAAACCACCTCTGGCGCACACCAAAACGCTTCGCTGTAATCTGACTACGGGACCACAACTATGACCGACAAAAAATATATCGTTGCGCTCGACCAGGGCACGACCAGCTCCCGCGCTGTCGTTATGGATCATGACGCGAACATCGTCAGCGTGTCACAGCGCGAATTCGAGCAAATCTATCCTCGTCCAGGCTGGGTTGAACACGACCCGATGGAGATCTGGGCGTCACAAAGCTCAACGCTGGTTGAAGTACTGGCGAAAGCTGATATCAGTTCCGACGAGATTGCGGCGATTGGCATCACCAACCAGCGTGAAACGGCCATCGTCTGGGAACGCGAAACCGGTAAGCCGATTTACAACGCCATTGTCTGGCAGTGCCGCCGCACAGCGGACATCTGCGAGAAGCTCAAGCGCGACGGCATGGAAGAGTACGTGCGCAGCGCCACCGGCCTGGTGGTAGACCCCTACTTCTCCGGCACCAAGGTGAAATGGATCCTCGACCATGTCGAAGGCTCCCGCGAGCGGGCAAAACGCGGCGAACTGCTGTTCGGTACCGTAGATACCTGGCTTATCTGGAAGATGACTCAGGGGCGCGTTCACGTCACCGATTACACCAACGCCTCGCGCACCATGCTGTTCAACATCCACGATCTGGACTGGGATGACAAAATGCTGGACGCGCTGGACATCCCGCGCGCCATGCTGCCACAGGTGCGTAAGTCGTCTGAAGTGTACGGTCAGACCAACATCGGCGGTAAAGGCGGCACCCGTATTCCTATCGCCGGGATCGCCGGCGACCAGCAGGCCGCGCTGTTTGGCCAGCTGTGCGTAAAAGAGGGGATGGCGAAGAACACCTACGGCACCGGCTGCTTTATGCTGATGAACACCGGCGAGAACGCGGTGAAATCGGAGCATGGCCTGCTGACCACCATCGCCTGCGGCCCACGCGGCGAGGTGAATTACGCCCTGGAAGGCGCGGTGTTTATGGCAGGCGCGTCCATCCAGTGGCTGCGTGACGAAATGAAGCTCATCAGCGACGCCTTTGACTCGGAATATTTCGCCACCAAGGTGAAAGATACCAACGGCGTCTACGTGGTGCCGGCTTTCACCGGCCTGGGCGCCCCCTACTGGGACCCCTACGCCCGCGGCGCGATTTTCGGCCTGACGCGCGGAGTCAATTCTAACCACATCATCCGCGCCACGCTGGAGTCGATTGCCTTCCAGACCCGCGACGTACTGGAAGCGATGCAGGCCGACTCCGGCATTCGTCTGCACGCCCTGCGCGTGGATGGCGGCGCAGTGGCGAACAACTTCCTGATGCAGTTCCAGTCCGACATTCTGGGTACCCGCGTGGAACGCCCGGAAGTGCGTGAAGTGACGGCGCTGGGTGCGGCCTATCTTGCCGGCCTGGCGGTTGGCTTCTGGCAGAACCTGGACGAACTGCAGGAGAAAGCGGTCATCGAGCGCGAATTCCGTCCGGGTATCGAAACCACCGAGCGTAACTACCGTTATAGCGGCTGGAAAAAAGCCGTGAAACGCGCGCTGGCCTGGGAAGAGCACGACGAGTCATAATACCTCCCCCTCACCCCGTCGGGGTGAGGGGTCCAAACCGCCTCTCCCACTCTGTGATAAACTTCGTGCAATTCCTTTTGATTGCACGAGTATCTGATGAAACGTGAACTTGCTATCGAGTTTTCCCGCGTAACCGAGGCCGCCGCTCTGGCAGGCTACAAGTGGCTTGGCCGTGGTGATAAAAATACTGCTGACGGCGCAGCCGTCCATGCCATGCGCATCATGCTTAACCAGGTCAACATCGATGGCACCATCGTGATTGGTGAAGGTGAGATCGACGAAGCCCCCATGCTGTTCATCGGTGAAAAAGTCGGTACCGGTAACGGCGATGCGGTGGATATCGCGGTAGACCCCATTGAAGGCACCCGCATGACGGCCATGGGCCAGGCTAACGCCCTGGCGGTACTGGCGGTGGGCGATAAAGGCACCTTCCTCAACGCGCCCGATATGTATATGGAGAAGCTGATTGTCGGCCCTGGCGCAAAAGGGGTCATCGACCTCAATCTGCCGCTGGCGGAAAACCTGCGTAATATCGCCGCCGCGCTTAATAAGCCCCTTGGCGAACTGACGGTCACCATTCTGGCGAAACCGCGTCACGATGCGGTCATCGCCCAGATGCAGCAGTTAGGCGTGCGCGTCTTTGCTATCCCCGATGGCGACGTGGCGGCCTCCATCCTCACCTGCATGCCGGACAGCGAAGTCGACGTGCTGTACGGTATCGGCGGCGCACCGGAGGGGGTGGTTTCTGCCGCGGTGATCCGCGCCCTCGACGGCGATATGCATGGCCGTTTGCTGACCCGTCATGACGTAAAAGGCGACAGCGAAGAGAACCGCCGCATCGGTGAGCAGGAGCTGGCCCGCTGTGCCGCAATGGGCATTCAGGCCAATACCGTGCTGCGTCTGGATGATATGGCGCGCAGCGATAACGACATCTTCTCGGCGACCGGCATCACCAAAGGCGATCTGCTGGACGGCATCAGCCGCAAAGGCAATATGGCGACCACCGAAACGCTGCTGATCCGCGGTAAATCACGCACCATTCGCCGCATCCAGTCGATTCACTATCTCGACCGTAAAGATCCGGACGTGCAGACCCACATTCTGTAAAACCGTTTGATCAATAGAGCTTTCCGGCCCGCCTGGGCTGGAAATCTCCCTCTCAGGTAAGGAAGATAGAACCCGAGATCAGTACAGGAGAACATCATGGCAGACTGGGTAACAGGTAAAGTCAAAAAGGTAGAGTTCTGGACCGATGCGCTATTTAGCCTCACCGTACATGCGCCCATCCAGCCTTTCACGGCCGGGCAATTTGCCAAGCTGGGGCTGGAGATCGACGGCGAACGCGTGCAGCGCGCCTACTCCTATGTCAACGCGCCGGATAACCCGGATCTCGAGTTCTACCTTGTCACCGTTCCCGATGGCAAACTCAGCCCGCGCCTGGCGGCACTGAAACCCGACGATGAGATCCAGATTGTCAGCGAAGCCGCAGGCTTCTTCGTGCTGGATGAAGTGCCAGACTGCGAGACGCTGTGGATGCTGGCAACCGGTACCGCCATCGGCCCTTACCTGTCGATCCTGCAATATGGGCAGGACCTGGATCGCTTTAAAAATATCGTTCTCGTGCATGCCGCGCGCTACGCCGCAGACCTGAGCTACCTGCCGCTGATGCAGGAACTGCAGAAGCGTTATGAAGGGAAAGTGAAAATCCAGACGGTGGTGAGCCGTGAAACGGTGCCGGGATCGCTCCACGGGCGCGTACCGGCTCTGATTGAAAATGGCGAGCTGGAAGCCGCCGTGGGTCTGAAGATGGAGGCCGACACCAGCCACGTGATGCTGTGTGGCAACCCGCAAATGGTGCGTGATACCCAACAGCTCCTGAAAGAGACCCGGCAAATGACCAAGCATTTACGCCGTCGGCCGGGCCATATGACCGCAGAACATTACTGGTAATTAGCGGTACTTTACGTCGATCGTATCTTTACCATATTTATTCTCGCCCTGGGTGCCCACAAACGCGCCCAGGTCGACAATGATCATCACAAAAATAATGGTAGGGATCAGCCTGCCCACCACCCACGGCAGCATGGAGGGCAGCATCGACCAGTTGCCGGCCAGCAGCATCCACGCCAGTATCACCAGCAGCGCCCACAACCCCGAACGCCCACGATCGTGCAGACGTTTCACTAACACCGCCGCGGTCGGCCACAGCAGCGACACCAGCGCGAAGGCCGCCGTCTGGGTGCTCAGCCAGGCGTTATTGGCAGAAATAAACAGAGCCAGCATGGCGACAATCCATACGCCAATCCAGATCCAGAAATCACGGCGTCCAATACGCCCTTTGAATGAAAACAACCACTGCTGTATGGTCATGTCAGGTTCCTAAAAGTCATCGCGGCGCGTAGTTTACCCTGGAGTCGCCTCTTTTTGACAAGCCAGCCGGATCCCGTTTTAATCGTGGGCAGTAACATTCAGAGACTTTATTGATGAAGATGTGGTTTCACCTTATTTGGCTGGGTTTAACACTGTTGGGTGCAAGCGCACCTCTGCATGCTGCTGAGACTTCCGTATCGGCTACCGCACCCTATGTGATGCCGGGCGCGCCGACCTTTGATCAGTCTATCAGCCTGTTCCGTGAAGCCTTCAATCAGGATAATCCAAAGCTGCCGCTCAATGAGTTCCGCTCCATTGATGGCACCCGCGACACCCCGAACCTGACCCGGGCTGCCAGCAAAATTAATGAGAATTTGTACGCCTCGACGGCGCTTGAGCGTGGAACCCTCAAAATCAAGAGTATGCAGATTACCTGGCTGCCGATTCAGGGGCCGGAGCAGAAAGCCGCCAAAGCTAAAGCGCTGGAGTATATGAGCGCCATTTTACGCGCCTTTACCCCTGCCCTGACCAAAGCGCAAAGCCAGCAAAAGCTGCAAAAGCTCCTCACAGCCGGTAAAAACAAGCGCTATTACGCCGAAACGGAAGGCGCGGTTCGCTATGTCGTGGCAGATAACGGCGAAAAGGGGCTGACCTTCGCTGTTGAACCGATTAAGCTGGCGCTATCTGAGGCGCTCGGCGGGTCGAATTAATGACAAAAAGCAAAGCCTTTCGAGGGAAAATCTCTATACTGATTCACAGACCATGCTGCCCTGTCGGGCGGCCATATTCCTTAATTCGCTCTTGAGCGTGGAGAATTGAAATGCGACATCCTTTAGTGATGGGTAACTGGAAACTGAACGGCAGCCGCCACATGGTAAACGAGCTGGTAGCTAACCTGCGTAAAGAGCTGGCTGGTGTGACTGGCTGTGCTGTTGCTATCGCTCCGCCGGATATGTACCTGGATATGGCTAAGAAAGCTGCTGACGGCAGCCACATCGTTCTGGGTGCCCAGAACGTTGACGTTAACCTGTCTGGCGCGTTCACCGGTGAAACCTCCGCTGAAATGCTGAAAGATATCGGCGCAAAATACATCATCATCGGCCACTCTGAGCGTCGTACCTACCACAAAGAGTCCGACGAGTTCATCGCGAAGAAATTCGCTGTGCTGAAAGAGCAGGGTCTCATCCCGGTTCTGTGCATCGGTGAAACCGAAGCAGAAAACGAAGCGGGCAAAACCGAAGAAGTCTGTGCACGTCAGATCGACGCAGTCCTGACCACTCAGGGCGCAAGCGCGTTCGAAGGTGCGGTCATTGCTTACGAGCCAGTATGGGCGATCGGTACCGGCAAATCTGCCACCCCAGCACAGGCTCAGGCCGTTCACAAATTCATCCGTGACCACATTGCGAAAGCAGACGCGAAAGTTGCTGAGCAAGTGATCATCCAGTACGGCGGTTCCGTAAACGCATCTAACGCAGCAGAGCTGTTCACCCAGCCGGACATCGACGGCGCGCTGGTTGGCGGCGCATCCCTGAAAGCAGACGCTTTCGCGGTGATCGTTAAAGCAGCAGAAGCAGCGAAACAGGCGTAAGAGCATCTGCGGCGGGTGGCGCTTCGCTGACCCGCCCTGGGATACTCCAGGCCCGGTAAGCGCCAGCGCTACCGGGCTTTTTTACAGCCGTCCCAGCAGGCTAAACCACAGATAATCCAGCGGCAATAGCACCAGATAGGTTGCCACCGCCAGCGCCAGACAGAGCAGCATCCCCGCCCGCGCAGGCACTCTTCCCAGCCCCATCGCCACCACAATCGGCGACGCCTGATACGGCAGCAGCGGCGTGGAATACCCCAGCACCTGAATCATAATCACCGACAGCAGCGGAAAGCCGGTGGCGTCCGAGAAGCTTTGCGCCAGGGTGGTATACAGCGCCGGTACGCCGTTGGCGGTCATAATGAAATTCAGGGCGGTGGTGATGCCGGTCAGGGCCAGGAAACTGGTGAACGGCGCATCGGCATCCAGGGGCATTACCCGCATCAGCGCCTCGCCCACGGCACTGCCAATACCGGTTTGCGTCACGGTGATCGCCAGCCCGAGAATACCCGCCACATAAATACAGGTGCGCATATTCACCCCCGCCGAGAATTCATCCCCGGTGATAAAGCCAACCCGCGGCAGCATCACCACAATCGACGCCGCAAGCCCGGTCCATGCCGGTCCAATGCCGTGCCAGCTTTCGGTTACCCACATCACCAGCACCACCGCCAGCAGCCAGGCGAGGCGCTTTTCGTCGCGGCCCATCGGCTCTGGCGGGGCCAAATCCTTCACCGGTTTTGGCGCGCCGGGGAACAGCCAGCAGATCAGGCCGATCAGGACCAGACCCTTGAGAATACCCAGCACCGGAGTATGCAGCAGCAGGTACGGAACATAGTTAAGATGGATGCCGTAAGAACCTTCCGCCGCCCCGCTCATCACCAGGTTAGGAACGTTGGCCGGAAGGATGGTGGCCGAAAGCTGGAAGGTGCCAAACCCCACCGCCAGCGCCAGGCCGAACCACGCCCGGGAGCCGTCCGCAATGCCCGCCCGCTTCGCCATCGCCGCCACGATGGGCATCAGCAACGCAATACGCCCCATATTGGAGGGCATCACAAACGCCAGCGCATAGGTGAGCAGCACTACGCTTGCCACCATCAGCGGCCAGGAGTCGGTCAGCCTGGCCGACAGCGCCCGCGCCGCCCTGTCCGCCAGCCCGGTTTTGCGGATCGCCACCCCCAGCACAAATCCGCTGAACACCAGCCAGAACGCTGACGAGGCAAAACCGCCAAAAATCACCTCCGGCGGGGCGATACGCGCGATCATCGCCGCGGTAAAGAACAGCAGCGCGGTGAGGAATTCCGGCAACAGCGAGGTGGCCCACAGGATGATGGTGACGACGATAATCAGCGAGGGCAGAAACAGCGGGTGAGTGAACCAGAGCGACATGCCTGTCTCCTGTAGAATTTTTCAGCAAGTCTACGGCGACAGGCAGGGCGAGTAAACGCTATTTATGGTGGGGTTCATTCAGGATAGTGCATTGATGATCCTGCAATTCCTCAGCAGAAGCGCGGTTAAGCGCCAGCAAATTGCGCGCCGTTGCCAGTAATACAAACGATCCGTCCGCCTGCTGCGCCATCGCCAGCGCAAAACGCCCCATATGGTCGCGCGCTTCCGGCAGCTCTTCTGCCAGCATCATAAACGGGCTGCGTTTCACCAGCTCCGCTTCCGTCACCCGACGCGCCAGGTATTCATGCCCCTCCAGCCCACCGGGGAACGGCAGCCACTGGGTGCTGATTTGCCCCTGACTCACATTGAGCTTCTCGCGCACGTCCGGGCGCAGGCAGGAGATATGGATATGAAAATGGTTTTGCGTGCGGCCGGTCGGGGAGTTGATGGTCAGTGAAACTGCACTGTCGGGCACGTTGCTCCCCCGCTTCATGCTCATAAAGTGGCGCGACTGCCACGCCAGCCAGAAGAAATTGGGCGTATGAGCCTCGGTCAGGAGCGGGCTTTCGGTACCGTTGATGCGGTACGTGGGCATCAGCAAATATTGCAGCGGCCCGTTGCGATCTTTAAACACCACATATCCCGCATCCGTTTTTACCAGCGCACAGGGCGCCGGGTTACGGTTCTGCATCTGACCAGGCACACACTGGTCGAGAACGATATGCCGCAGCGCGTTTGGGTTACCCGCTTTCAGCCAGAACCCGCCGCCTGCCGCGAGCGCAATCACAACCAGTACCAGCACGATTATTTTTTTCACAGCGCATTCCCTGTATCCACCTGACGCCAAAGAGTAACGCATAAAAGTGACCAAATAAAAAACCCGGTGGATTTCTCACACCGGGTCCCGTGTCGTTCTTCAAAAAAATGCTTAACGCTTGCTGATCTGATCGAAGGTACCGCCATTCGAGAAGTGATCTTTCTGCGCTTTCGTCCAGCCGCCGAAGACCTCATCGATAGTGAAGAGCTTCAGTTTCGGGAATGTGTTCTCATATTTTTTCGCCACCGCCTCATCACGTGGCCGGTAGAAATTCTTCGCGGCGATCTCCTGGCCTTCCGGGGAGTAAAGGTATTTCAGGTAGGCTTCCGCCACGGCCTGGGTGCCTTTCTTATCCGCCACTTTATCGACCACAGAGACGGTTGGCTCAGCCAGAATAGATTCGCTTGGGGTGACAATTTCAAATTTATCTTTACCCAACTCGTTCGCCGCCAGCAGCGCTTCGTTTTCCCAGGCAATCAGCACGTCGCCAATGCCGCGTTCAACGAAGGTGTTGGTTGCGCCGCGTGCGCCGGAATCCAGCACTTCGACGTTTTTAAACAGCGCTTTCACGAAATCCTGCGCTTTAGCCTGATCGCCATTGTTCTGGTGCAGGGCGTAACCCCAAGCTGCCAGGTAGTTCCAGCGTGCGCCGCCAGAGCTTTTTGGGTTTGGAGTGATGACCGATACGCCCGGCTTAACCAGATCGTTCCAGTCATGAATCTGTTTCGGGTTGCCTTTGCGAACCAGGAAAACGATGGTGGAGGTATACGGCGCGGAGTTATCCGGCAGGCGTTTGATCCAGTTTTTATCGATACGGCCGCGTTCCGCGATAGCGTCCACGTCATACGCCAGCGCCAGGGTCACGACGTCGGCTTCAATGCCGTTAATCACCGAGGTCGCCTGCTTGCCGGAGCCACCGTGGGACTGGCGGATCACGACGTTATCGCCGGTTTCCTGTTTCCAGTGTGCGGCGAACGCTTTGTTGTACTGCTCGTACAGTTCACGCGTCGGATCGTAAGACACGTTCAGTAGCTGAATATCCTTTGCCAGAACGCTGGTCGATGCCAGCAATAACGTTAAACCCACGCCCCATTTATTCATCGCCCAACTCTCTTAATGTTGTGTTTGATGAGTGCAGGGTGCCAGAAAGCGAACCAATGATTAAAGAATAAAAAAAGATTGGCTATAACACAGGGGAATAAAAAGAGGGTATGAGCGCACAAAAAAGCCGGGTGGCAGCTACGCCTTACCCGGCCTACGAACCATGCTTTTGTAGGCCCGGTCAGCGCAGCGCCACCGGGCAACAGCCGCCGATCAGTACAGCTTTTTCGCGCACTCCAGCCAGTCACCTTTGAATGGACGCTTCATATTTTCAATAGCGTCGATGATGTCATGGTGAACCAGTTTTTCGTTCTGAATACCGACGCAACGACCGCCAAAGCCCTGCTGCAGCAGTTCAATCGCGTAAGCGCCCATACGGGATGCCAGGATACGGTCGTAAGGACCCGGAGAGCCGCCACGCTGGATGTGACCGAGAACGGTCGCGCGGGTTTCGCGTTTGGTTTCGGCTTCAATGTACTTCGCCAGCTCGTCAACGTCACAGATGTGCTCGGTGATGGCTACGATGGCGTGTTTTTTACCTTTAGCGATACCGGCTTTGATCTCGTTAACCAGATCTTCACGGCTGAATTCCACTTCCGGCACCACGATAAACTCACAGCCGCCGGCAATCGCCGCCGCCAGGGTCAGGTCGCCACAGTAGCGGCCCATCACTTCGACGATGGAGATACGCTGGTGAGAAGAAGAGGTGTCGCGCAGACGGTCAATCGCCTCTACCACGGTGCCCAGCGCAGTGAAGTAACCGATGGTGTAGTCGGTACCTTTGATGTCGTTGTCGATGGTGCCTGGCAGACCGATGCATGGGAAGCCCATTTCAGTCAGGCGTTTTGCCCCCATGTAGGAACCGTCACCGCCGATAACAACCAGCGCGTCCAGGCCGCGTTTTTTCATGTTCTCGATAGCCACTTCACGGATGCGCTCATCGCGGAATTCCGGGAAACGCGCGGAGCCCAGGAAGGTACCGCCACGGTTAATCATGTCGGACACGCTGTAGCGGTCGAGCTGCACCATGCGATCTTCATACAGGCCCAGATAACCGTCATAGATACCAAAAACTTCCAGACCTTCCGTCAACGCTGCGCGCACTACACCACGAATTGCTGCGTTCATGCCGGGCGCATCACCGCCGCTTGTCAACACACCGATTTTCTTAATCATGACTACCTCTGAACTTAGGAATGCAAAAATGAAATCTGTTGCCGGAAGACGTCCTATCGACCAACGAATAGTGCAAATAGTATATCAATCACTTCCCGCTGAATTGATTCAGGTCAGACCAAATGGCGGTTATTTTTCCACAAAATGCTGCCCCGGTTCACTTTTTTACAACGAATTACGAAAGCTCAAAATGTCCATTACCTGGCTTAGGTACGACTGAGCAGGGATCCTGGTGAATAATGACATCTGACCCCGGGAAACGCTGCAAAATCGCCTGCTCAACCTGTTCCGCCACCAGATGGGCCTGAACGAGCGGCAGGTTATCTTCCATTTCTAAATGAATCTGAATAAAGCGGGTCGGCCCTGACTGCCGCGTGCGAAGATCGTGAGCGCCGCTGACACCGGGCCAGGAGGTCACAATTTCAAAGATTTCATGCCGTTCTGCGTCTGGCAGTGCGCGGTCGAGCAGGGATTGCACTGCATCGTACCCCATACGCAACGCACTGTATAAAATATAGAATCCAATCCCTAACGCAAATAACGCATCGGCCCGGTGCCAGCCATACCAGGCCAGACCGAGCGCAATAAGAATCGCACCGTTCATCATAACATCAGACTGATAATGAAGCATATCCGCCCGTACCGCCTGGCTCTGCGTTTTACGCACCACCCAGCGCTGGAACGTTACCAGAATTAATGTGCTTATAAGTGCAATAACGGTAACGACCACGCCGACGCCGGGATCTTTCATTGGCGACGGGGTATACAGGTGCTGAATGCCAGTCAAAAAGAGGAACAGCGCCGAACCGGAAATAAACATGCTTTGCGCCAGCGCCGCCAGCGACTCCGCTTTGCCATGACCAAAGGTATGCTCTTCGTCCGCCGGCTGTAACGAGTAACGCACCACCCACAGGTTCGTCACCGAGGCGGCAATATCCACAAGGGAGTCCACCAGCGCCGCCAGAATACTGACCGAACTGGTATACCACCACGCGAAGATTTTAATGACTAACAGGCACGACGCCATGACCGTCGCGGCGATTGCCGCCCGGCTCACCAGCCGTCCATAGGATTGATTCATAAACACTCCTGTCACGCTATGCCGCTAGTATAACGGATGCGGAGGAGTCAATAAGATGAATAAACGGTTAACGCATTTTAATGATGGGCAAAAAAAACCCCCACATCATGTGGGGGAAGACAGGGATGGTGTCTATGGCAAGGAAAACAGGGTTTACTGGTTACTACGGGTGTTGCTACTAAAAAGCGTCGATTCAGCGTTCTTCTGCATCCGGGCAACCTCGCGCAACTGGTCCATACGTTGCTGGTGTTTCTGGTTCAAAACCGCTTGCTGCTCTGGCGTTAGCAGGTGAAACATCTGGTTGCGGACCCGGGCCATTTCGACCTGGCGGGCAACCTGTTCCTGCGCCATTTTGTTTGCCTGAGCGCGCACAGCGTTTTCGTCAAAATTTTCTGCGGTGACAAGGCGGTGCATTGTCTCCATTTCGCTAACATTAACAGGGGGCTGGTCATGACGAGCCCGCTGCATCAGATCTCGCATCTGTTGACGCTGATGTTCGGTTAAACTTATGCCGTCAAACATGTGGCCCTGGCCGTTTTGCTGCGCGATGCCCTCTGCTGAGGAACGGTTATCGCCGGTGATAGCTCCAGCAGCCTGGCTAAATGCACTAAACGCCAGCGTTGAGGCCATGACGGCAGCGGTAACTATGCGCATCACTTACTCCCAAAATCTTTCGTGTCGCGATTCAACGAGAGACAGTCTACGATTCAGGCTGCAAACATGCGTCAGGGGGTGTAAAACAACGTAAAGTCATGGATTAGATAGCCTTGATGACGTAATTTCTGCCTCGGAGGTATTTAAACAATGAATAAAATCCTGTTAGTTGATGATGACCGAGAGCTGACATCCCTTTTAAAGGAGTTGCTCGACATGGAAGGCTTTGACGTGTCGGTTGCCCATGATGGGGAGCAGGCGCTGAGCCTACTCGACGATAGCATCGACTTGCTTTTGCTCGACGTCATGATGCCGAAGAAAAACGGTATCGACACCCTTAAAGAGCTGCGCCAGACACACCAGACCCCCGTTATTATGCTGACCGCGCGCGGCAGCGAACTTGACCGCGTACTCGGCCTTGAGCTGGGCGCTGATGACTATCTGCCAAAACCGTTTAACGACCGTGAACTGGTGGCGCGTATTCGGGCGATCCTGCGCCGTTCCCACTGGAGCGAGCAGCAGCAAAACACCGACAACGGTTCACCGACGCTGGAAGTGGACTCCCTGAGCCTCAATCCAGGCCGCCAGGAAGCGAGCTTTGACGGCCAGGCGCTGGAGCTGACCGGCACCGAATTCACCCTGCTTTATCTGCTGGCGCAGCATCTGGGCCAGGTGGTGTCGCGTGAACATCTGAGCCAGGAAGTGTTGGGTAAACGCCTGACGCCGTTCGACCGCGCCATCGATATGCACATCTCGAACCTGCGCCGTAAGCTGCCGGAGCGCAAAGATGGTCACCCGTGGTTTAAAACCCTGCGTGGACGCGGCTATCTGATGGTTTCCGCTTCATGATAGGTAGCTTAACCGCCCGCATCTTCGCCATCTTCTGGCTGACGCTGGCACTGGTTTTAATGCTGGTTTTGATGTTGCCAAAACTCGACTCACGCCAGATGACGGAGCTCCTCGACAGCGAGCAACGTCAGGGTGTGATGATCGAGCAACACGTAGAAGCAGAGCTGGCCACCGATCCGCCCAATGATTTGATGTGGTGGCGCAGGCTGTTTCGCGCTATCGAAAAATGGGCGCCTCCCGGACAACGCCTGCTGCTGGTGACCAGCGAAGGTCGCGTGATTGGTGCGGACCGCAATGAAATGCAGATCATCCGTAACTTCATTGGCCAGGCGGATAACGCCGATCACCCGCAAAAGAAAAAATATGGTCGGGTGGAGATGGTGGGGCCGTTCTCCGTCAATGACGGGGAGGATAATTACCAGCTCTACCTGATCCGCCCGGCGAGCAGCTCCCAGTCCGACTTTATCAACCTGCTGTTTGACCGCCCGCTGCTGCTGCTGATTGTCACCATGCTGGTGAGTTCACCGCTGTTGTTGTGGCTCGCATGGAGCCTGGCGAAGCCGGCGCGCAAACTGAAAAACGCCGCGGATGAAGTGGCGCAGGGCAACCTGCGACAGCACCCGGAACTGGAAGCCGGGCCGCAGGAGTTCCTGGCGGCAGGGGCCAGCTTCAACCAGATGGTGACGGCGCTGGAGCGGATGATGACGACCCAGCAGCGTCTGCTCTCTGATATCTCGCACGAGCTGCGTACCCCGCTGACGCGCCTGCAACTTGGCACCGCCCTGCTGCGCCGCCGCAGTGGTGAGAGCAAGGAGCTGGAGCGTATCGAAACGGAAGCCCACCGTCTGGACAGCATGATCAACGACCTGCTGGTGATGTCACGCAATCAGCAGAAAAACGCGCTGGTCAGCGAAACGATGAAGGCTAACCACCTCTGGGGCGAAGTGCTGGATAACGCCGCCTTCGAAGCGGAGCAGATGGGTAAATCGTTCACCGTTAATTTCCCGCCGGGCCCGTGGCCGCTGTACGGTAACCCGAATGCGCTGGAAAGCGCTCTGGAGAATATCGTCCGTAACGCCCTGCGCTACTCGCATACCAAAATCGAGGTGGCGTTCTCGGTGGATAAAGACGGCATCACTATTAACGTGGATGACGATGGTCCTGGCGTCAGCCCGGAAGATCGCGAGCAGATTTTCCGTCCGTTCTACCGTACTGACGAAGCCCGCGACCGTGAATCTGGCGGCACCGGACTGGGTCTGGCGATTGTCGAAACCGCCATTCAGCAACATCGCGGCTGGGTGAAAGCGGACGACAGCCCGCTGGGTGGGTTGCGTTTAACCCTCTGGCTGCCGTTGTATAAACGTTCGTAGTTATTATGCCGGGTGACGGCTTCGCCTTACCCGGCCTGGTTTCCCCACAATCTGCGGGAATTATTCTCGATCTTCCCGCTTAAACGCCGTTTCTGCATGGTTCTGGTCCAGCTTGTTGACAGGCCCGCCGCCGCCAGCAGACGCTGATACTGTTCGTCGTCAAACGGCATATGCCAGGCGATAGCGCAGGCGTCATGTACCGATACGTCGCTCAGGCGTGACACCAGTTCCAGGGGCGCATCCGCCGATACCTGCCCTGCCAGCACCACCCGATAGAGCCAGCCGGTTTTCGCCGCGTTCTGCATCTGCGTAGCCATATCGCTGATGCCGAAATGGAAGTTGAGTTTGAAGCACGGCGAGCGCGGCTGGGTCACCTGGATCAGGGCATCCCCCCAGCGAAAGATGTCGCCGATAAAGACGTTCTCCTCCGTCAGCCCCTCGGTTGAGAGGTTTTCGCCAAACGCCGGGGCGACAAACAGATCGGCCTGAGCGGGAAATTCCCTTGACCAGTGCTGATAGTGCTCCCGCGGATAGTGGCACAGCGCGCGGTCGGGCCCGCCGTGGATCTTCTTTTCCGCCTGCTCGTCACCTGCCAGTCCAAGGTCGGTTAAGGTCAGCTCACCGTCGACCTGCACTTTAGCAATTGCGCTCGGGCGGCTGCCGTCGTAGTCCCTTACCTTGCCTGTAAACACGTTCACCGGGTAATGCATCTCTACTCCTTCAGATACAAAAAAAGCGAGTCATCAGACTCGCTTCTCACAGAAGGCTTTGCAACCTTATTTTTTAGCAGCGAAACGTGCCGCAGCTTCGTCCCAGTTGACGACGTCCCAGAAGGCTTTGATGTAGTCCGGGCGACGGTTCTGGAATTTCAGGTAGTAAGCGTGTTCCCACACGTCCAGACCCAGGATTGGGAAACCGGATGCGCCAGAGATCGCTTCACCCATCAGCGGGGAGTCCTGGTTAGCCGTAGAGACTACCGCCAGTTTGTCGCCTTTCAGAACCAGCCACGCCCAGCCGGAGCCGAAACGGGTAGCAGCCGCTTTTTCAAACTCAGCTTTGAAGTTCTCAACGGAGCCGAAGTCGCGCTCGATAGCGGATTTCAGGTCGCCCTGCAGAGTAGTACCGGTTTTCAGGCCTTTCCAGAACAGGCTGTGGTTAGCATGGCCGCCCGCGTTGTTGCGCAGGACGGTTTTCTTGTCGGCTGGCAGTTGATCCAGTTTGGTGATCAGCTCTTCAACCGGCAGGCTCGCGAATTCTGGCAGGCTTTCCAGCGCCGCGTTGGCGTTGTTAACGTAAGTCTGGTGGTGTTTGGTGTGATGGATTTCCATCGTCTGCTTGTCGAAATGCGGCTCCAGGGCGTCGTAAGCGTACGGCAGGGATGGCAGGGTATAGCTCATAATCATCTCCATTATTGTCGGGCGGCAAACGTGTTAATGCCGCGTAAGCAGTTGGTTCATTATAGTTAATTAAATGATATTGAAAATGTTTATCAATGCCGTAGTTTTAATAAGGTTATAACTTTTCGTTATGTCACTGATCTGGCGGGGGCTGCGGAGAAGTCAGGGGTAGAGCCGGGATTCTATTACGCGGCGTTATGGCTGCGGTGGCGCCACTGAACCGGGGTCATCCCCACTTCGCGGTTAAACACCACCGAGAAGTAGTTGCTGTCCTCAAAGCCGCACTGCATCGCCACTTCGCTGACCATCAGCTCGGTATGCTGCAGCAGATACTGGGCGTGGCAGATCCGCAGCTGACGCAGATAGTGGTTCACCGTCATGCCGGTCTGGGTTCGGAACTGCTGGCGCAGGGCTCGCTCGCTGCACTGCTCCTGCTCGCAAAACTTCTCCAGCACAAAGCTGCGGTTCAGGCTGCCAGACAGCGCGGTGATGAGCTTATCCAGCAGCGCTTCCGGCTCGCTGGCGGTCGGGTTGTCCGGGGCGTAGCGGTAGCGTTTGAGCATGATCACCAGCTGGGCAAACAGCAGCTCCGCCAGGTCATAGCCGTGGGGCTCGTCCTTCAGGCTCTCCTGTTCAAGCTGGGCAATGATCTGGCGCACCTGAGCCATACCGTTGCTGCCAAGCCGCCAGTGCGGTGCCCCGCGGGCGTTCATAAAGCCGGGGATGTTGGCTCCCCAGTCCACGTTGAGCTTCAGCCGGTCGGGACAGTAGATGATGTTCTGCAGCACCAGATCGTTCACCGAGGCGTAGGAGTGTTTGTCTTCCGCGCGGATGTAAAACAGGTCACCGCGGGTAATACGGTAGGGGCGATCGTTGAGGATATGCAGGCCGTTGCCGCGCCACACCAGTACCAGCTCGCAGAAGTCGTGGGTATGTTCGGCAAAGACATTCTGCGGATAGCGATCCGCCACCGCGACGGCCTGAGCAGCGGATGCAAAAAAATCGGCTCTGCGAAGAATCAACTGTCCTGCCACGTCACAACCTCACCGGGGAATAACCTGACATTATTACCCGCTTTACGGCAATAAAACGGTGATTTTCCTCGCGTTACTGAAGTGAAGCATCCCGGCCCTGACGAATATCGCGCGGCGACCAGCTAAATTCCCGGCGAAACAGGGTCGAAAAGTGGTTACTGTCGCCGAAACCGCAGCGATAGGCGATATCCGTGACGCTATCATCGGTATGGCGCAGCAGATGCCGCGCTTTAATCAGCCGCAGCCGGTTCAGGTAGCGCTGCGGCGTCTGCCCGGTGTGCTGTTTGAGCTGGCGATGCAGGGTGCGCAGCGAGAGAGAGAAGTTATCCGCCAGTGTCTCCCAGCAGACATCCTCCGCGTAGTGATCTTCCAGCCAGGCCATCAGCTGGTTGAGGCGGGCGTCGTTATCCGCCGCCCCTTCGACCAGGCTGCCGCGGCGCAGCAGCACCAGCAGCTGCATAAAGAGGATTTCACGGCTGGCAAGGGCGTGGGTCTCCTGCCCCTCTTCAGCCTGCTCCATCTGGCTCACCAGCTGGCGCACCTGTTGCAACGTGGCCTGGTTCACCCGCCAGTGCGACGGATAGTGCCCGTCCTGCTCCTGAGGGAGGAGCTGATTCAGTCCCGACAAAAACTGGAACGCCTCCGGGGAGCGATAGAGCACGTTGGTCAGGCACAGGTTATCGGTATGTTCATACATGTGCCGGTCATGATCGCGCACGAAGCAGACCGTTCCGCCGCTGATGGTGTACGGCTGGCCGTTGAAGACATGGATACCCGTACCGTGCTCCACGATCACAATCTCATGAAAATCATGATGATGTTCCGGAAAGGCAGCCTGGGGCAGCCGCGGCTCAATCGCCACAGGCGAGTGGCCTGAAGGAAAAAAATCCACGCTGTGCAGTACGGTCATAACGGGTCACCAGATGATAAGAGTTCTCAAAATAGTAATTTAGGGTTCCCCGCCTCACCTTAAATTTTCGACAGCAAATGGCGCAAACCCTGTCGCTTTTTCAAGAAGCGGCGGGAAAGATCTGGAAATGCGGTCACCGTCACATCGCCTGCAAGTGCCGTTAAAAACGGAAAATGTGAACTCTCTCACGTTCATCTTTGCTTTCTTGCCAGCGCCTGAAATGCGCTGTCAGTAGCAAGAAGGTCGCCTTCCCTTCCCTTTTTTACACTGTCCGGCAATGACTTCAGGAAGGACCGGACCATGACTTTTCGCCATTGTGTGGCTGTCGATTTAGGCGCATCCAGCGGCCGGGTAATGCTGGCAAGCTACCACCGCGAGGCGCGCACGCTTCAGCTTCGCGAAATCCACCGTTTCGTTAACTGTCTGCAAAAGCGGGACGGCTTTGACTGCTGGGATATCGACACCCTGGAAGCGGAGATCCGCACCGGGCTGAATAAGGTTTGTGAAGAAGGCATTCGCATCGACAGCATCGGGATTGATACCTGGGGCGTGGATTATGTGCTGCTGGACAGCAACGGCCAGCGTGTGGGCCTGCCGGTCTCCTACCGCGACAGCCGCACCGACGGGGTAATGGCGCACGCGCTGGCGCAGCTGGGCAAAGCGGAGATCTATGGCCGCAGCGGCATCCAGTTCCTGCCGTTTAATACCCTCTATCAGCTGCGTGCCCTGGTTGAACAGCAGCCGGAGCTGGTGGCGAAGGTCGCCCACGCCCTGCTGATCCCGGACTACTTCAGCTACCGCCTTACCGGCCAGATGAACTGGGAATATACCAACGCCACCACCACCCAGCTGGTGAACATCAATTCCGATACCTGGGACGAGAACCTGCTCAACTGGACCGGCGCGCCGCGCGACTGGTTTGGCACGCCGACCCATCCGGGCAATGTAATCGGTCACTGGATTTGCCCCCAGGAGAATGCCATCCCGGTGGTGGCCGTTGCCAGCCATGACACCGCCAGCGCGGTGATCGCCGCCCCGCTGGCCTCAAAGGATGCAGCGTATCTCTCCTCCGGCACCTGGTCGCTGATGGGCTTTGAGAGCCAAACCCCCTACACCAGCGATAGCGCGCTGGCAGCCAACATCACCAACGAGGGCGGCGCAGAGGGCCGCTACCGGGTGCTGAAAAACATTATGGGGCTGTGGCTGCTGCAGCGGGTGCTGAAGGAAAAAGGTATCAGCGACCTGGCTGCCCTGATCGCTGAGACGGAAAGCCTGCCGTCGTGCCGCTTCCTGATCAACCCCAATGACGACCGCTTTATCAATCCGGCCAATATGAGCGCCGAGATCCAGGCCGCCTGCCGCGAAAGCGCGCAGCCGGTGCCGGAGAGCGCCGCCGAGCTGGCGCGCTGCATCTTCGACAGCCTCGCCCTGCTCTATGCCGAGGTGCTGCACGAGCTGGCCACCCTGCGCGGGATGCCGTTCAGCCAGCTGCACATCGTGGGCGGCGGCTGCCAGAACCAGCTGCTCAACCAGCTGTGCGCCAACGCCTGCGGCATCACGGTGTTAGCCGGGCCGGTCGAGGCCTCCACCCTCGGCAATATTGGCATTCAGCTGATGACCCTCGACGAACTGAACAACGTCGACCAGTTCCGCCAGGTGGTGACCGGCAACTATGGCCTGACCACCTTTACCCCTCATCCCGATCATGAGATTGCCCGCTACCGGGCGCAGTTTCAGCAACAACGACCGACAAAGGAGCTTTGCGCATGACCACTCAACTTGAACAAGCCTGGGAACTGGCTAAACAGCGTTTCGCCGCCGTGGGCGTGGATGTCGAGGAGGCTCTGCGTCAGCTCGACCGTCTGCCGGTCTCTATGCACTGCTGGCAGGGTGATGACGTCGCCGGTTTTGAGAACCCGGGCGGGGCGCTGACCGGCGGTATTCAGGCCACCGGTAACTATCCGGGCAAGGCGCGTAACGCCGCCGAACTGCGGGCGGATCTGGAGCTGGCCCTGAGCCTGATCCCGGGCCCTAAGCGCCTTAACCTGCACGCCATCTATCTGGAATCCGACGAGCCCGTCGAGCGTAACGCCATCAAACCAGAACATTTTAAAAACTGGGTCGAGTGGGCGAAAGCTAACAAGCTGGGGCTGGATTTTAACCCCTCCTGCTTTTCGCATCCGCTGAGCGCCGACGGCTTTACCCTCGCCCACGCCGACGACGAGATCCGCCAGTTCTGGATCGACCACGTGAAGGCCAGCCGCCGCGTGTCGGCGTACTTTGGCGAGCAGCTTGGCACCCCATCGGTGATGAATATCTGGATCCCGGACGGGATGAAAGACATCACCGTTGACCGCCTCGCCCCACGTCAGCGCCTGCTGGCGGCGCTGGATGAAGCCATCAGTGAAAAGCTCGACCCGGCGCACCACATCGATGCCGTGGAGAGCAAGCTGTTCGGCATTGGCGCCGAGAGCTACACCGTGGGCTCCAACGAGTTCTACATGGGGTACGCCACCAGCCGCCAGACCGCGCTGTGTCTGGACGCGGGTCACTTCCATCCGACTGAAGTCATCTCCGACAAGATCTCCGCCGCGATGCTCTATGTGCCGCACCTGCTGCTGCACGTCAGCCGTCCGGTGCGCTGGGACAGCGACCACGTGGTGCTGCTGGATGACGAAACCCAGGCCATCGCCAGCGAAATTATCCGCCATGACCTGTTTGACCGGGTACACATCGGCCTCGACTTCTTTGATGCCTCCATCAACCGCATCGCGGCGTGGGTGATCGGCACCCGCAACATGAAGAAAGCCCTGCTGCGCGCTCTGCTGGAGCCCACCGCCGAGCTGCGCGCGCTGGAAGCCGCGGGGGATTACACCGCGCGTCTGGCCCTGCTGGAAGAGCAAAAATCACTGCCGTGGCAGGCGGTATGGGAGATGTACTGCCAGCGCAACGACGCCCCGGCGGGCAGCCAGTGGCTGGATAACGTCCGGGCGTATGAGCAGGACGTATTAGCCAGTCGCACGTAAATAACATTGCCGGGTGGCGCTTCGCTTACCCGGCCTACGTTTAGCTGTAGGCCCGGCAAGCGAAGCGCCGCCGGGCGTTTTCAAAGGAATCAAAAAATGCAGACCATCACCCAATCCTGGTTCGTCCAGGGCATGATCAAAGCCACCTCCGACGCCTGGCTGAAAGGCTGGGACGAGCGCAACGGCGGCAACCTGACGCTGCGCCTGGATGACGCGGATATCGCCCCGTTTGAAGCGGATTTCCACGCCAAACCGCGCTATATCGCCCTGAGCCAGCCGATGCCGCTGCTCGCCAACACGCCGTTTATCGTCACCGGTTCCGGCAAATTCTTCCGCAACGTACAGCTCGATCCCACCGCCAATTTAGGGGTGGTAAAAGTGGACAGCGACGGCGCGGGCTACCACATTCTTTGGGGGCTGACTGACGAAGCGGTGCCAACATCTGAACTGCCGGCCCACTTCCTCTCCCACTGCGAGCGCATCAAAGCCACGGGGGGAAAAGACCGCGTGATCATGCACTGCCACGCCACCAACCTGATCGCCCTGACCTTTGTGCTGGAGAACAACTCAGACGTCATCACCCGCCAGCTGTGGGAAGGCAGCACCGAGTGTCTGGTGGTGTTCCCGGATGGCGTGGGCATTCTGCCGTGGATGGTACCGGGTACCGACGAAATCGGCAGCGCCACGGCGGTGGAGATGCAAAAACATTCGCTGGTGCTGTGGCCATTCCACGGCGTGTTCGGCAGCGGCCCGACGCTGGACGAAACCTTTGGCCTGATCGATACCGCCGAGAAATCGGCGGAAGTGCTGGTAAAAGTTTATTCAATGGGTGGCATGAAGCAGACCATCACCCGGGAAGAACTGATTGCGCTGGGTAAACGCTTTGGC
>NZ_JBBCPK010000011.1:0-68198 GCF_037150775.1 Leclercia sp. M50 | reverse complement strand
ATCAGGAGCTGTTCTTCCAGCTCTTCAAAGAGATCATCGTCGATTTTCTTGCCGCGGAACAGACTGATAAATCCGGAACCGAGGTTCTCTTTGGTTTTGATCAGGCTGCGTTTCAGGCGCGCAAAGAAACCTTCTTTGGTCGGCTTTTCCTGCTCCTGAACAATCTCTTCAACCGGCTCGTTCTCGTCGGCGACCGGGACAACCATCACCGCCTCTTCTGCCGCCTCAGCCGCCAGCGCCTGCGCTTCGAGCTCTTCGTCGCTGATCGTCTCTTCTTCGGTTTCTGGCAAATACTCTTCCGGGATCGCCTCTTTACTCTCTTCAGCGATCTCTTCCGGCAGCGGTAATTCTTCATGCTCGACAGCCTGCGGCGGGACCGCCTCCGCGACCGGCTCGACAATCTCCTCGACCGCGACAGGTTCTGGCTCAACGGCGACAGGCTCCGGTTCAACCGGCTGCGGTTTTTCACGCTCCTGAACCTGCTCTGTGACCTCAACCACCTCTTCAGCAAAGGCTTCAGTCTCTTGCGGGCTGTGGGTGCGCGCTTCTGCTTCTACGTCAGCGACGGTTTCAACAGGGGTTTCAGGCTGCGGCTGTTCAACCGCTGCGGGCTGTTCTGCGCTCTGTTGTTCTTCGTTCTGCTGCTCGGTTTCCTGCTCTTTTTGACCAAATCCCAGCCAGGAAAAGAAGCCACGTTTTTTCTCTTTTGCCATCTGCGACTACACCCCTCGCGGTTAATTACTGGCGCTATATACATGGAAGCTAAAAAAATGATGAAATAGTTTATCACTTAACTTAACGCACATCACCGCCTGCAAACGCAGGCCGTACGAGTGACCTGAGCAACAATATGAAGAAACCCAACCGTGCTGCCGCGGGCCAAATTCGCATTATCGGTGGTCAGTGGCGTGGCCGTAAACTTCCCGTCCCGGACAGCCCCGGCCTGCGCCCGACCACCGACCGCGTCCGTGAGACGCTGTTTAACTGGCTGGCACCTTCAATGGTAGATGCCCGTTGCCTGGACTGCTTCGCCGGAAGCGGCGCGCTCGGCCTTGAAGCCCTTTCACGCCACGCCGCCAGCGCCACGCTGCTGGAGATGGATCGCAGCGTCGCCCAGCAGTTGCAGCAAAACCTGGTGACGCTGAAAGCGGCGCACGCCCGCGTCGTTAACACCAACACCCTCGCGTTTCTGGCCCAGGCGGGCACCCCGCACGATGTAGTATTTGTCGATCCGCCGTTTCGCAAAGGGCTGCTGGAAGAGACGCTGTCGCTGCTGGAAAACAACGGCTGGCTGGCGGATGATGCGCTAATCTACGTCGAGAGCGAGGTAGAAAACGGTTTACCGCCGGTGCCCGCCCACTGGGATCTGCACCGGGAGAAAGTGGCCGGCCAGGTCGCCTATCGTCTTTATCACCGTCAATCACAAGGAGAGACTGATGCCGGTACTGATTAATCTGGGTCGTTTACTGATGCTGGGAGTCTGGGCATTTTTGCTCCTCAACCTCGTCCACCCGTTCCCACGCCCGATGAACATTTTTGTTAACGTGGCGCTGATTTTTACCTCGTTTATGCATGCCCTGCAGATGGTGATGCTAAAAAACGGCTTACCGAAAGATGGCCCGCAGATGACCGGCTGGCAGCAGGCCCGCGTCTTTATCTTCGGCGTGTTTGAGCTGCTGGTGTGGATGAAGAAGTTTAAGGCGCAGGCGAAGAAGTAACCTGCGGCCTTCTGCCCGGTGGCGCTGCGCTTACCGGGCCTACGGTTCGTGCGGGCTGGCTGACTACGGCGCCGGATCAAACCCCTCAAACCGTGACCCCTTGTAACGCAACGTCCCTTTATCCCCCACCGTCAGCTGATGGTACTGCTTCTCGTCGAGGCGAAAGGTCATCTCCAGGCCGCCGCTTTCCGGCTTAAAGCTCGCCTCATAGCGCATGCTGGTGCCGGCAGGCGTAACCTGCTGCTGACGCGAGCGCCTGTCGTTGAGGGCTTTTTCCCGTTTATTGCTCACCACCACCCGCTTTTGCAGCAGCGGCGCGGCGTCGTTATCGGCCTTTTCCCGACGCTGCTGCACAAAGCGAAATGACGCGGCAACGACGATAATTGCCAGAACGATAATAAAAAAGAGCGGCATCTTGCTCATTAGACAATCCTTAAGACCAGGCTGAAATCAGGATAGCGTGCCACGCTGTGCATTGCTATTGGCCCGTCTGCACCACTACACTGAAGTGAAACTGTTTATTCAACAATAACAGATACAGGGACTTAATATGCTTTGGTCATTTATCGCTGTCTGTTTCTCCGCATGGCTGTATGTCGATGCGTCCTACCGCGGCCCTGCCTGGCAGCGCTGGCTGTTTAAACCCGTCACCCTTCTGCTGCTCCTGTTGCTGGCCTGGCAGGCGCCGATGTTCAACGCCATCAGCTATCTGGTGCTCGCCGGGCTCTGCGCATCGCTGGTGGGCGATGCCCTGACCCTGCTGCCGCGCCAGCGCCTGCTCTATGCCGTGGGGGCGTTTTTCTTATCGCATCTGCTCTACACCATCTATTTCGCCAGCCAGATGACGCTCTCCTTCTTCTGGCCGCTGCCGCTGGCGCTGCTGGTCGTTGGCGCGGTGCTGATAGCGGTGGTCTGGACGCGTCTGGAGGAGATGCGCTGGCCAATCTGTACGTTTATCGCCATGACGCTGGTGATGGTGTGGCTGGCAGGTGAGCTGTGGTTCTTCCGTCCGACGGCCCCGGCGCTGTCGGCTTTCGTGGGGGCCACGCTCCTGCTGCTGAGCAATATTGTCTGGCTGGGCAGTCATTACCGTCGCCGTTTCCGCGCCGATAATGCCATTGCCGCCGCCTGCTATTTTGCCGGGCACTTCCTGATCGTGCGTTCGCTCTATATTTAACGCTTGACTCTGGAGTCGACTCCAGAGTGCATACTGCGGTTAATGAGAAAATTATCATTGCCGGAGAGTGCCATGTCGACTCCAGAAACACCGAAAAAAGTGCCGCAATTCGCGGCGCTTAAACTCGCCCCCCTTCCTGCTAAAGAGGCCTGTTGTAGCGTGGATCACACTCCACCGCAGGCCGAAACCGTGCTGCCTGCCGAGGGCGAGCGTTACAGCTGGGTGGTCAATGGCATGGACTGCGCCGCCTGCGCGCGCAAAGTGGAAAACGCCGTTCGCCAGGTGGCGGGGGTGAACCATGTCCAGGTGCTGTTTGCCACGCAAAAGCTGCTGGTTAATGCCACAAGCAACGTCAGCGGCCAGGTCGAGGCCGCGGTAGTGAAGGCAGGCTACACGCTGCGCAATGAAAACGCGCCGGTCGAAAAATCCTCCATGCTGTGCGAAAACCTCCCGCTCCTCACGCTGATAGTGTTGATGGCCCTGAGCTGGGGTCTGGCGCAGGTTAACCCTCCCCTCGGCAATATCGCCTTTATCGCCACCACGCTGGTCGGGCTCTGGCCGGTGGCCCGTCAGGCGCTGCGCCTGATGAAAAGCGGAAGCTGGTTCGCCATTGAGACGCTGATGAGCGTCGCCGCCATCGGGGCGCTGTTTATCGGTGCCACGGCGGAAGCGGCGATGGTGCTGCTGCTGTTTTTAATCGGCGAGCGGCTGGAGGGCTGGGCGGCGAGCCGGGCGCGCAAAGGGGTGAGCGCGCTGATGGCGCTGAAACCGGAAACCGCCACGCAGATAATCAACGGCGAGCGCAAAACCGTGCCCATTGCCGGGCTGCGCCCGGGGGATGTGATCGAAGTCGCCGCTGGTGGACGTCTGCCCGCCGACGGGACGCTGCTCACCGCCGCCGCCAGCTTTGACGAAAGCGCCCTTACCGGCGAGTCCATCCCGGTCGATCGCACCGCGGGCGAAAAGGTGCCGGCGGGAGCCACCAGCGTCGATCGTCTGGTCGAGCTGACGGTCTTGTCGGAGCCGGGCGAGAGCGCCATCGACCGCATCCTGAAGCTGATTGAAGAGGCGGAAGCGCGCCGCGCCCCGGTGGAGCGCTTCATCGACCGCTTCAGCCGCCTCTATACTCCGGTGATAATGCTCATCGCCCTGCTGGTTGCCGTAGTGCCGCCGCTGCTGTTCAGCGCGCCCTGGGAGGGCTGGATCTACAAGGGGCTGACCCTGCTGCTGATTGGCTGTCCATGTGCGCTGGTGATCTCGACGCCTGCGGCGATCACCTCCGGGCTGGCAGCCGCAGCGCGACGTGGCGCGTTGATTAAGGGCGGCGCGGCGCTGGAGCAACTGGCGCAGGTGCAGCGGGTGGCCTTCGATAAAACCGGTACCCTGACGGTCGGCAAACCTCAGGTGACGGGCATTTATCCGCTCGACAGCGGCGAAAACGACCTGCTGGCGCTGGCGGCGGCGGTAGAGCAGGGTTCCACCCACCCGCTGGCGCAGGCGATTGTGCGTGAAGCAAAAGCCCGCGGACTGACGATTGCGGCGGCGACCGCGCAGCGGGCGCTAATGGGCTCCGGGATTGAAGCCGAGGTCGCGGGCAGTAAAGTGCTGATTTGCGCCGCGGATAAATTCCCTGCCCCGCATCTGGCGTCGCAAATCACTCCCCTGGAGCAGGCCGGACAGACGGTGGTGACGGTGGTTCAGGAGGGCATGGCAAAAGGACTTATTACGCTGCGCGACACCCTGCGGGATGACGCGAAAGAGGCCGTGCAGGCCCTGCATCAGCTGGGGATCAAAGGTGTGATTCTCACCGGGGATAACCCGCGCGCCGCCGCGGCCATTGCCGGCGAGCTGGGGCTGGATTTCCGGGCGGGGCTGCTGCCCGCCGATAAAGTGCAGGCGGTGACGGCGCTGAATGACACCGCGCCGCTGGCGATGGTAGGAGACGGTATTAACGACGCCCCGGCAATGAAGGCGGCTACGATAGGCATTGCAATGGGTAGTGGCACCGATGTGGCGCTGGAGACCGCCGACGCGGCCCTCACCCACAACCGCCTGACCGGGCTGGCGCAGATGATCAGCCTCGCGCGCGCCACCCGCGCCAATATCCGGCAGAACATTACTATCGCGCTGGGGTTGAAGGGAATTTTCCTGGTGACCACCCTGCTGGGCATGACGGGATTATGGCTGGCGGTGCTGGCGGATACCGGGGCGACGGTACTGGTGACGGCCAACGCGCTGCGGTTATTGCGTCGTCGATAAAAAAAAGCCCGGTGGCGGCTGCGCCTTACCGGGCCTACGATTTTCCAGGCCGGGCAAGCGTAGCGCCGCCCGGCACAATAGCTATTGCATACCCAACATGTGCGGCAACCACAGCGAAATCGCCGGAATGTAGGTCACCATTCCGAGCACCACCAGCAGCATGCCGTAAAACGGCAGCATCTCCTTCACTACGGCTTCGATCTTCTGCTTGCTCACCGCGCTGGCGACAAACAGCACCGATCCTACCGGCGGGGTAATCAGGCCGATCCCGAGGTTAACCATCATGATCATGCCGAAGTGCACCGGATCGATGCCCAGGGCGTTAGTCACCGGCAGCAGAACCGGCGTCAGGATCAGGATGATCGGCGCCATGTCCATCAGGGTGCCAATCAGCAGCAGCATGATGTTGAGGTACATCAGAATGACGTACTTGTTATCCGACAGCGAGGTGAAGAACTCGGTGATGCGCATCGGCAACTGCATGTAGGTCATCACTGCACCAAAGGCCGCGGCAAAGCCAATCAGGATCATCACGATGGTGACCGTTTTGACCGTGCGGCACATCAGCTTCGGCAGCTCGTTCCACTTGTAGTCGCGATAGATAAACATGGTGACGAAGAAGGCCCACAGGCAGGCGACCGCCGCAGACTCCGTTGCGGTAAAGATACCCGACAGGATCCCGCCGAGAATAATCACCACCGTCATCAGGCCCCACAGCGCATCCAGCATGGTTTTTAACGCCTGCTTGAACGGAATGCGCTCCCCTTTCGGGTAGCCGCGCTTGCGCGCAAAGCATAAACAGAGCGCCATCAGCCCCATGCCCAGCAGCAAACCCGGCAGTACGCCCGCGATAAACAGCGTGGCGATAGAGACCGTGCCGCCCGCCGCCAGGGAGTAGATCACCGAGTTGTGGCTCGGCGGGATCAGAATCGCCTGCACCGAGCCGCTGGCGGTGACCGCCGCCGCATATTCGCGCGGATAGCCCTTCTTCTCCATCTCCGGGATCATTACGGTCCCGATGGAGGCGGTATCCGCCACCGAGGAGCCGGAAATGGCGCCGAAGAAGGTCGAAGCGACGATATTCACCAGCGACAGCCCACCGCGAATAAAGCCGACAAAAATATAGGCGAAGTTAACCAGCCGCCGGGCAATGCCCCCTTCCGCCATGATCGCCCCCGCGAGGATAAAGAACGGGATCGCCAGCAGGGTAAATTTGTTCACCCCGCTGGTGATTTGGATCATCAATGCTTCCAGCGGCAGGTCAATCCACAGCGCGCCAGCCACGGCGCTTAAGCCGACGGCAAAGGCCACCGGCATCCCCAGCGCCAGCAGAATGGCGAGGGTGAATAACAAAACAAATGCATCCATTGTTCACCCCTTAACTGTGGTTGCCGATCAGCACGACCGGGCGACTTTCCTGAGAGCCAAACAGCAGGCGCTCAAGCACAAACAGGATCAAAATTGCCGACCCCACCGGCAGCGGCAGATAACTTTCGCCGGAGGTCAGGATCGGAAACTCCGCGACCGGCTGGTCCCAGAGTTCAATGCACAGCAGGTAGCTGTACCAGAACATGATGCCGGAGATGACCAGCATCAGCAGATCCACCACCCGTGCGCAGACCGTTTTCAGTGAGTCTGGCAATCTGTCTGTGAGCATGTTCACCGCAATATGTGAGCCGGCGCGGTAGCTCACCGCCGCGCCGATAAAGGTGAACGTCACCATGCAGATAATGGCAATCGGCTCCGGCCACGACTCACCGCGGTTGAGTACGTAGCGCGAAAAGATGCCAATCGGGATAACGATGGTCATCACCAGCAGCGACAGCCCGGCAATGGCCATCGCCAGCAGGTAGAGACGGTCCATCCATTTCAGATAGAGTTCGGACATAAATACTCCGGCTTACTTAACGTCAGCGATGGCTTTCATCAGATCCTGATGTTTTTCACCATACTGGGCGCGCACCGGCTCGGTCGCTTTGACGAACACCGCCTTGTCGATGTCGTGGAACTGCACGCCGCCCGCCTTCATCTTCGCCAGCGCTTCGTCGTTATAGGCCTGCCACAGCTTACGCTGCTCCATCTGCGCTTCACGGGCCAGGGTCTTAATTTTTTCCTGCTCGTCGGCGCTCAGCTTGTCCCACTTCACTTTGGAGTAGAGCAGCATTTCCGGAGTGATAAAGTGGCCGCTCAGGGTGTAGTTTTTGGCCACCGGCATGTAGTTGTGGGCGATATAGGTCGGTGGGTTATTCTCAGCGCCGTCGATAACGCCGGTCTGCATGCCGCTGTAGACTTCACTTACCCCCATCGCCACCGAGTTGGCGCCCATATCTTTCAACGTCGCCAGCGCCACCGGGCTGCCCTGAACGCGGATTTTCTTACCTTTCAAATCTTCCGGTTTAACAATCGGATCTTTGGTGATCAGGTTACGGGTGCCGGAGTCCATCCAGCCGAGGAAGACCAGCTTCGATTTCGGGTTCGCCGTCAGTTTTTCGCCGATCTGCTTACCGATGTCGCCGTCGATCACTTTGTGCATATGGTCTTCATCGCGGAATACATACGGCAGGGTAAAGACTTCGATATCCGGCAGAATGGCCGCAACCGGCGCCATGGAGACGCGGATCATATCGATGGCGCCCATCTGCGCCTGCTCAATCATCTGCTTTTCATCACCCAGTACGCCGCCAGGGAAGACTTTGATCTCCAGCTTGCCGTCGGTTTGTTGTTTAAGTTTTTCACCCATATGCTCCACCGCCACCACGTTCGGGTAGCCTTCAGGATGCACATCAGCAGCTTTAATGGTTTGAGCAGAGACAGAGGCAGCAAAAGCAGACAGACACAGAGCGGCCAGCAACGGCTTGATGGTCGTTTTCATTGAGTCAACTCCAGGGTATGAGATAAGCGTTGGAACGGCGTTTTAGTTTTCAGCTTCAAAACTAGCCTAAGGCCTGGAAAACGAGGGTGAAGCGCCTCACAAAAAAGCGCTAAAATTTGAAACAATGGTTCAAATTGGTGATGGAGTTCAAACGAATGGCCTTTCAGGCCCGTGCAGGAGGGCGTGCCGGAGGGCGGCTACGCCTTACCCGGCCTACGCGTAGGCCCGTGCAAGCGCAGCGCCGCCGGGCAAAATGGCATTAGCCTTTGCGGATCAGATAGCGATAGGGCAGCGAGGCGGTTTCCTGTGCCAACAGCTCATGTTCCATAAAGGTACAAAAGCCGGGAATATCGCGGGTGGTGGCCGGATCGTCGGCAATAATTAACAGCGTCTCGCCGGTTTGCATCGTGCGCACGGTTTTGCGCACCATCATCACCGGTTCCGGGCAGCGCAGGCCCTGGGCGTCAAGAGTATGGTCTGGGCTGGAAAACAGATCGGTCATCGTCGTCTCGTTCAGATAAAAAACGGCAGTAGTTTACGCCCCAGGCCGGGCAAAGCAAACCAGGTTAACGATTGCGTAAAAATTAGCCGTTGCAAAGCGCAATGAAAGCAGTATGATGCGGCCGGTTTATTGGGTTCCCTCACCCCAACTTATAAAAAGGTCACAATATGACGCAGTTCTCTCAATCGCAGCGCGTAAAAGCGTTGTTCTGGCTTTCGCTTTTCCATCTGCTGGTGATTACCTCCAGTAACTACCTGGTACAGCTGCCGATCTCCATTTTTGGTTTTCATACCACCTGGGGCGCGTTCAGTTTCCCGTTTATCTTCCTTGCGACCGATCTTACCGTCCGTATCTTTGGCGCACCGCTCGCCCGACGCATTATTTTTGCCGTCATGCTTCCGGCACTGTTTGTGTCGTACGGGATCTCCTCGCTGTTCTATATGGGAAGCTGGCAGGGCTTTGAGGCGCTGACGCACTTTAACCTGTTTGTCGCCCGTATCGCCGCCGCCAGCTTTATGGCCTATGCGCTGGGGCAGATCCTCGACGTGCATGTCTTTAACCGCCTGCGCCAGAACCATCTCTGGTGGATGGCGCCGACCGCCTCCACGCTGTTTGGCAACGTCAGCGATACGCTGGCCTTTTTCTTTATCGCCTTCTGGCGCAGCCCGGATGCGTTTATGGCCGAACACTGGATGGAAATTGCCCTCGTGGATTACGCCTTCAAGGTGCTTATCAGCCTGGTCTTCTTCCTGCCGATGTACGGCGTACTGCTGAATATGTTGCTGAAAAGATTCGAGGATAAATCTGAAATTTCAGCATTACGGGCAGGTTAAACGTTCCCCTGAACAGTTGTGATAAGATGGATTGATGCGCCGTTATGGCCGTTTATCGAAAGGAAGAATGTAATGCGCAATCTGGTTAAATATGTCGGGATTGGCCTGCTGGTGATGGGGCTTGCCGCTTGTGATAACAGCGACACGAAAGCACCTGCTCAGGCTGCGTCTGCGGAAAGCAACGCCACGGGTCAGCCGGTCAGCCTGATGGATGGCAAACTCAGTTTCTCACTGCCCGCGGATATGACCGATCAGAGCGGCAAGCTGGGTACGCAGGCGAACAATATGCACGTCTATTCCGATGCCACCGGGCAGAAAGCGGTGATTGTGATCGTCGGCGACGACACCAGTGAAGACCTGGGCGTGCTGGCGAAACGTCTGGAAGATCAGCAGCGCAGCCGCGACCCGCAGCTGCAGGTGGTCACCAACAAAGCCATCGATCTGAAAGGCCACACCCTGCAACAGCTGGACAGCATTATCTCTGCCAAAGGCCAGACCGCTTACTCATCCGTGGTGCTGGGCAAAGTGGACAACAAGCTGCTGACCCTGCAGATCACGCTGCCTGCTGACGACCAGCAGAAAGCGCAAACCGCCGCAGAGAACATCATCAATACCCTGGTGATTCAGTAAGTCATCACGATGAAATGGCCTCCTCCGGAGGCCATTTTTTTAGCCGCCACGTCAGCAGTAACGCCACCGCCACCAGCCCCGCCGCCGCCAGATAGATAACCGGTACCCCGGCCCACGCCATCACCAGCCCGGCCAGCGGCCCGGTCACCCCCAGCGACATATCCATAAACACCGTGTAGGTCGCCAGCGCCGCCCCCTGGTTCTGCTGCGGTACCGCTTTGACCGCCACCACCCCCAGCGCCGGGAAGACCAGCGAGAAGCCTGCCCCCGCAAGGAACACCCCGATCCGCGCCATCCACGGCGCCTCAGCGATGCCTGTCAGCAGCAGGCCGAGGATCTCAACGCTAAAGCAGATCATCGCCACGTTCAGTCCGCCCAGCCGGTTGATGCCGTTGGGGAACAGCAGGCGGGTGCCGACGAAGGCGCAGCTAAAGAGCGTCAGCGCGAAGGCCGCGCCGTCCCAGCCTTTATCGGCGTAAAACAGCGTAATGAAAGTGGCGATAACCCCAAAACCTGCCGAACCGAGCGCCAGCGCCATGCCGTAGGGCCAGACGCGCCCCAGCACCGTGCGAAACGGCATCGGCTTGCCTTTGCTGGCCTTCACTTTCGGACGTGGCAGGGCGAAGAGGATCGCCAGCAGCGCCACCCCCATAATGGTCAACGCCAGCCCGCTCAGGCCGGTGTAGCGATAGCAGAGCACGCCAAGGGGCGCGCCCATCGCCATTGCGCCATAGGTGACGATACCGTTCCAGGAGATCACCCGCCCGATGTGCGAAGCTCCCACTACCCCCACGCCCCACAGCGTTGAGCCCGTTCCGGCAAGGCTTTGTCCGATGCCTAAGATTACCCGGCCAAAACAGAGCAGCGCCAGGCTGACCACCGGCCAGGCGCTGGTCAGCCCGGCCAGGAAATAGCTCACCCCGCTCAGGAAACAGCCGCACAGCCCCAGCACCACAATGCTCTTGGGCCCGAACAGATCGGCATAGCGCCCGGCATAGGGGCGGCTTAACAGGGTGGCGAAGTATTGCAGGCTGATGACCAGACCCGCCCAGAAGGCGCTAAAGCCCATGATGTCATGCACATAGCCCGGCAGGACGGCCAGCGGCAGGCCGATGGTCAGGTAGCTGGCAAAGTTGAAAATCACGACGGAAACAATACGCAGGTTGAGGCGCAATCCACTCAGTGCCGGTTCGGCGGCAGGTTCGGGCATCAGGTTCACCAGAATTTTTACAACAGTGTTTCACTATTACCACGCCAGGGAGAGAAATGCAGCAGCGACTTTAAGATTAACGGCGTCAGCCGAAGCGCTGCGGGCGCACTACACTTAGGAGCATCTTATAAGAGGAATAATCATGATAATCACGCCGCCCGATAAAACGGGTCTTCCACCCGCTGATAAAGCGGGTCTCCATATTTTAATGAAGCTGGCCTGTCTGGTGGTGATCCTGGCAGGCATTCACGCCGCAGCAGATATTCTCGTTCAGCTATTGCTGGCGCTCTTTTTCGCCATCGTCCTTAACCCACTCGTCACCTGGTTTTTGCGCCGGGGGGTAAGCCGCCCTGTTGCCATCACCATTGTGGTGGTGGTAATGCTGATTGGACTGACGGCGCTGTTTGGGGTGCTGGCGGCCTCGCTCAATGAATTTGCCGCCATGCTGCCGAAATACAACAAAGAGCTGACGCGCAAGATTGTCGATCTGCAGCAAATGTTCCCGTTCCTCAACCTGCACATCTCCCCGGAGCGGATGCTGAGACGGATGGACTCGGAAAAGGTGATGACCTTTGCCACCGCGCTGATGACCCAGCTTTCCGGGGCGATGGCCAGCATTTTGCTGCTGGTGATGACCGTGGTCTTTATGCTGTTTGAAGTGCGCCACGTGCCGTACAAGATGCGTTTTGCCCTCAATAATCCGCAGATCCATATCGCCGGTTTACACCGCGCCCTGAAGGGCGTGTCGCACTACCTGGCGCTGAAAACGCTGCTGAGTTTGTGGACCGGGGCCATTGTCTGGCTGGGGCTGACGCTGCTGGGGGTGCAGTTTGCCCTGATGTGGGGCGTGCTGGCCTTCCTGCTGAACTATGTGCCTAATATCGGCGCGGTGATCTCCGCCGTACCGCCGATGATCCAGGCGTTCCTGTTCAACGGTTTTTACGAATGCATGATGGTGGGGGCGCTATTCCTTATCGTCCACATGGTGCTGGGCAATATCGTTGAGCCGCGAATGATGGGCCATCGGCTGGGAATGTCCACTCTGGTGGTCTTCCTGTCGTTATTGATCTGGGGCTGGTTGCTCGGCCCGGTGGGGATGTTACTTTCCGTGCCGCTCACCAGCGTCTGTAAGATCTGGATGGAGACCACCCGGGGCGGCAGCAAACTGGCGATCCTGCTTGGGCCAGGCAGACCAAAAAGCAGGCTGCCGGGATAATCCCTGTACGCGCTGGAGACGTGAATGAGCCCGCAGATGATGCGTGGGGGCGGGTTCGCGCCGACCATCAATTTAAGATAACCGGATGAGCAATGCGGCACGTTAGATTATATTATGGGTGAAGCCCGTCACATTGACTGCGAATATATTCAAAGTAATAACTTCGCGTTCGGCGGCATTAATACTTCCATAATCATTAAACGCTGGGCGTGACTATGTACCAGTTTCTTCTGGGAAAGATTTCTACCCTCAGCGCTGACCCTCTGGCGTCAGCGCTTTCTGAGCAGGCGCCGCAGGGCGCGCGCCGACTCCCCTGGCTGGCTGGCCGGGCGCTGCTCGCCCGGGCCTTATCGCCCGCCCCGGTACCGGAAATTGTCTTCGGTGAACAGGGCAAACCGGCCTTCGTCGATGCCAGACCCTATTGGTTTAACCTGAGCCACAGCGGGGACGATATCGCCCTGCTGTTAAGCGACGAAGGCGAAGTGGGCTGCGATATCGAAGTGATCCGTCCGCGGGATAACTGGCAGGCGCTGGCTAACGCCGTCTTTAGCCTCGCCGAACATGATGAGCTGGAGCGGGAGGCACCTGAGGCAAAACTGTCGGCCTTCTGGCGCATCTGGACGCGTAAAGAGGCGATCGTCAAACAGCGCGGCGGCAGCGCCTGGCAGATTGTCAGTATCGACAGCACCTTAAGATCGGCGCTCTGCGTCAGCCACTTTCAGCGCGGCGAACTCAGCCTTGCGGTCTGTACGCCAACGCCCTTCACCCTCCATAACGGCGCACTTCAGGTTCTGTAACCCGCTTATTTCAAATTATTCGGAAAGTCTGCCGGCAGCTCGCTGGCAGCACAGTCAATGACAGCATCGTTATTGGCACCGCAGTCGCGCACAAAGGTAATGGTGGCGAACTCATCAATGACCTCGGTTGGGTAGGCTGGGCCCGCCTCGCGATAAGAGACCATCAGCGGAATATGATCGTTCTGGAAGCAGACGGTTTTTTCCGGGTTATTCATTACCCAACGCGGGAAGAAGATCGTGCCGTGGAACAGCTTGTCGCCGAGGTTCACAATCAGGCTCACATCGGTACCGGTCGGTTCAGTCCACGAAATTTTATAAATACTCTCGCCCACACGAACGATATAAGCCTGCTGATCTTTTACCCAACGGTTTGCCACGATCCCGCTATGAATACGGTAGTCGAGCGTCTGCTCGTTTTTGACATAAATTTCGTAGTTCCAGCCGTTATCGTAGGTATATACCAAATGTTTGCCGACGAAACCGCTCAAATCATGTTTATCAAACTGGCTCATAATCTTTCTCCTCTGTTTCAATGAGCCCATCTTACGCCTGCAAAAATTGGATGAATAACGCTATGATTTAATCAAATTCATCCAAAAATTAGATTAGTTATGCACAAAACTACCCTTGAGCAGTGGTCGCTGCTGGAACGCGTCGTTGAGTTGGGCAGCTTTGCCCGCGCCGCAGAGGAGACGCATCGCAGCCAATCTTCCGTCAGTTATAACCTGGCATTGTTGCAGGAGCGGCTGGGCGTGGCGCTTCTGGTCCAGGCGGGGCGTAAGGCGGTGCTGACCCCGGAAGGAGAGCTGCTGTTAAATCAGGTCAAACCGCTGCTAAACGCCTTTACCCTGCTGGAGACGCGCGCCACGACGCTACGCAACGGGATGCGTACCCGACTGGATGTGGTGGTGGACAGCATTTTCCCTCGCCGTCATCTGTTTGCCATTCTGCGCCAGTTTCAACAGCGTTATCCGCAAACCGAGGTGCATCTGACCGAAATACTTGAGAACACCGGCGAGGCGCTGAACCAGAGCGAAGCCGACGTGATGGTGCTAACCCGCCGCCAGGATGTGACCGGGCGCGGCGAGTGGTTGATGAATATCGACTTTGTCGCCGTGGCGCATCGGGAACATCCGCTGTTTGAACACGACACGCCGCTCACTGATGAAATGCTACGCTCCTGGCCACTCATCCAGATCGCCGGGCAGAACTACGCCGCGCCTCCCGGCGGCGAAGCCTGGACCTTCTCCACCATCGACGCCGCTATCGATGCGGTGATGTATCAGGTGGGGTATGGCTGGCTGCCGGAAGAGCGAATTCAGCAACAGCTGGAAACCGGTGTGCTAAAAACGGTGCCCCTGAGCCACGGCACGCGCCGTGCTACACCGCTGCATCTGATTGTAAAACGCACGCTCGCCCCGCTCGACGAACAGGTGGAAACCTTACTGCACCTCTTCAGCCAGCCGTCGCAAAGGTGAACTGCTACGCTTAATGGTCTGAACTTCAAATATGACAAGGAGCAGACCGTGAAAATCGATCTTACGGGAAAAGTGGCGTTAGTGACCGCCTCCACAGGCGGCATTGGCTTCGCCATTGCCAGAGGGCTGGCGGAGAGCGGCGCAGAGGTGATTGTTAACGGACGCAGCGTCGACTCGGTCAACCGGGGCATCCAGCAGCTGCAGCAGCAGATACCGGGCGTTCAGGTGCGGGCTGCCATTGCCGACCTCAGTTCGCAGGAAGGGGTGGATGCTCTGCTCCGGGTCGCCTCTGGCGTCGATATCCTCGTCAACAATGCCGGGATCTATGGCCCCCAGGATTTTTACGCCACCGACGACGAGACCTGGAATCACTACTGGCAAACCAACGTGATGTCCGGTGTGCGGCTGTCGCGCGCCCTGCTGCCTGGCATGGTGCAAAAAGGCTGGGGCCGGGTGGTCTTTATCTCCTCCGAGTCGGCCTGCAATATTCCGGCGGACATGATCCACTATGGGGTCACCAAAACCGCCCAACTCTCTCTGGCGCGCGGTCTGGCAAAGTTTGTCGCCGGGAGTGGCGTCACCGTGAACAGCGTCCTGCCCGGCCCGACGATGTCGGACGGCTTTGCTGAGATGATGAAAGACGAAATAGAGAAAACCGGCAAGTCCCTGGAGACGCTGGCAAAAGAGTTCGTGATGGCCAATCGCCCAAGCTCGGTGATCCAGCGGGCCGCCACGGTAGACGAAGTGGCGAACATGGTGGTTTACGTCTGTTCCCAGCAGGCATCCGCCACCTCCGGCGCGGCGCTGCGCGTGGATGGCGGCGTGGTGGACGATATTATCTAGCGCTGCCGATGGCTACCCGTCCGCTGGCGGGTGGCATCTGACGCTAAAGCAGGTAAACTGAGGACAGAATGTGAATTTACGCTAAGACTCTGTTATGACCAATATGATTGCCGATGAGGCGATGGCAAAATCCAGCGTCCTCTCCGTGTTCGACTTTGATGGCACGCTGACCCATCACGACAGCTTTATCCCCTTCTTACGCTTTGCGTTCGGTAAGCGCTACTTTGCCGGTCGCCTGGTGCGGATGGCCTTGCCCACCATTCACTGCGTACGCCGCAAGCTGACCCGTGATGAACTGAAAGAAGTGCTGATCAAAACCTTCCTGACCGGCGTGGATGAGCACTGGCTGCGTGAGCAGGCAGAGCGGTTCTGCGAAAAGTACTGGGATAAACTGATGCGCCCCCAGGGGGTGCTGGCGGTGGCGGCGGAAGTCAACTCCGGCGCGGAAGTGACCATCTGCTCTGCCTCGCCGGCGCTGGTGTTGCAGCCGTGGGCCGACAAGCTCGGCATTAAGCTTATCGGTACCCAGTTGGAGGTGAAAGAGGGCAAGCTGACCGGGCGGATCACCGGCCATAACTGCCGCTGTGCGCAGAAGGTGGCCCGGCTGGAGAGCGTGTACGGCAGCCTGACCAATTACCACGTGCGCGCCTGGGGCGACACCCGGGGCGACCACGAGCTGCTGGCGGCGGCGCAGGATCCGCACTGGCGTCATTTCCATCCGCCGCGCGCGCGCCGCAACTCACCGATCAAGCCGTAAAAGATGCCGGGTGTTGTAGGCCCGGCAAGCGTAGCGCCGCCGGGCAAAATCCGTCAGGCTTCCCGTTTCCCTGGGAAGAGCAGGCTCGCCAGAATCCCCGCTGCCAGTACGCCCAACACCACCAACAGACTCGCCGTAGCGCCGATACCGTAGCCGTGGTGCCAGAAGTGATCCGTCGCGTTCAGACCAAGCTTAAAGGCGACGAAGAAGAGCAGCGCGATCACCGCTTTCTCCAGATGCACCAGATACTGCTTCAGCGCCTCCAGCACGAAGTAGAGGGTACGCAGGCCGAGGATGGCGAACATCATGGCGCTGTAGATAATCAGCGGCTCGCGGCTGACCGCGATGATCGCCGGCACGGAGTCAAAGGCGAACATCACGTCTGACAGCTCCACCACCGCCACACAGAGCAGCAGCGGCGTGGCATAGCGCTTCGCCTTCTTCACCCGTCCCACCATCACATCCTGGTTTTCAGGCTTGGCCAGCTCGGCATCCACCTCTTTCTGGCTGAGAAGAAACGCGTTACCGGTGATTTTTGGCCAGATCGGATAGAAGCGTTTTACCGCGCGGTAGGCCAGATGCTGGGAGTAATCCTCAATCTCGTCCTGCTCTTCGCCGCGTTTAAGCATCATCACCGCCGTCCAGGCCACAATCAGGGCAAAGACCACTTCAACGTATGGCCCCAGGCTTAGCAGGCTGGTGCCGATGGCGACGAAGATCCCGCGGAAGACAATCGCGCCGATCACCCCCCAGTAGAGCACCCGGTGACGATACTGATCCGGCACGCCAAACCAGGCGAAGATCGCCATCATCACGAAGAGGTTATCAACGGAGAGCACCTCTTCCAGGGCGTAACCGGTGAGGAACAGGCTCGCCACTTCGGCGCCGTGATGCACGTAAAGGAACCCGGCGAACGCCATCGCCATCATCACCCAGAAGAGAGACCAGAGTGAGGCGCTTTTTAGTGAGATCGGTTTGTCATGGCGATGCATGAAGAGGTCGATAAACATCGCCCCGACAGCCATAACCACAAAAACAACAACGGTTTCCGTCGGGAAACCGAGATGAGCAGAGGACATAGACAACCCTTTTTGAAGACAAAATACACACCATGCAGACTGGCGAGGCCAGTAAAGAAAAAAGAGGGACCGTTTACCGGCTTCTCCCCTTAAAACGCATAACCCTGCGTGAGGGAGTGTACTTTACCTCACAATGCGGAGGTTCTGCCATCGGCGCTTTACTGGCTCATGCCGCGTAGCCGCTGCAGGACGGCCACCAGCACCGCCACCGACCAGCCAACCATCAGCGCGCCAACCAGCCCTTCCACTCCGCCAGTCAGTCGCCAGTGTTCCGGCAACGTGACGTCGCCATATCCCACTGTAGCGTAGCTGACCAGCGAGAAATAGAAGCTGGTGTTCCAGTCATTAAACGCGCCGACATAGCGATAAAAAACGGCAAACAGGCTGGCTTCAAGCAGATGGGCAAACAGGGCAGTCATGATGATAACGATATTGCGGAACACCACGCGCATCACCGATTCCACATTCAGGTTGATGAATTTCAGGATAAAAAACATCCATGTGGAATGAATGATCACCGTCAGGTTGATCAAAATAATAATGCTCACAAGCTGCATATCACACTCTCTGAAAGGTAACGCAATACGCCCTGCTCAGCTGAACAGGGCGTAAAATAGCGGAACGTTTGAGATGCAGTGTAGCGGATGGGGGCGAAGTACAGGGTGCAATAGTTGCGCCGGAATACTACCTTTCTGCCAGCGCCTCTGCACAGGCCCAGGCGCTGGCCCACGCCCACTGGAAGTTATAGCCACCCAGCCAGCCGGTAACGTCCATGACTTCGCCGATAAAATAGAGTCCAGGCACGTTGCGGGCCTCCATGGTGCGCGAAGAGAGTTCGTTAGTGTCCACACCCCCCAGCGTCACTTCCGCGGTGCGATAACCTTCGGTGCCGTTGGGTTGTACGCGCCAGGCGCTTAAGGTTTCGACCAGCGCCTGCTGATCGCGGCTGTTGAGCTGCTTGAGTGACACATCAGGAATTTGCCCCAGCTGCTGCAGGCACTCCACCAGCCGTTTCGGCAGCTGTATCGCCAGGGTGTTTTTCAGGCTCTGGTTAGGGTGCGCCGCACGCTGCTCATTGAGGAAGCTCTCCAGATCGCAATCCGGCACTAAATTGATGGTGACGAACTCACCCGGCTGCCAGTAGCTGGAGATTTGCAGCACCGCCGGGCCGGAGAGGCCACGATGGGTGAACAGCAGATTCTCCCGAAACACCGTACCGTCTTCGGCGGTAATCATCGACGGCACCGACACGCCGGAGAGGGTCTGCAGCTGTTCCAGCAGCGGCTTATGCAGGGTGAATGGCACCAGTCCGGCACGGGTCGGGAGCACCTTCAGCCCAAACTGCTCGGCAATTTTATAGCCAAACGGCGTGGCACCCAGCCCCGGCATGGAGAGCCCGCCGCTGGCGATCACCAGCTTATCTGCGCACACGGTTTCGCCATTAAGCTGCAACGTGTAACCTGCCTCATCACGCGCCACATCCAGCACTTCGCTGCGAAGTCGCAGGGTAACCTGACCTTTTTCACACTCCGCCACCAGCATATCGACGATTTGTTGCGCGGAATCGTCGCAAAATAATTGCCCCAGCGTTTTCTCATGCCAGGCGATACCATGTTTACCGACGAGGTCGATGAAGTCCCACTGGGTGTAGCGCGCTAACGCAGATTTGCAAAAATGACGGTTCTGGCTCAGATAGGCCGTAGGTTCGATATAAAGATTAGTAAAGTTGCAGCGGCCCCCACCAGACATCAGGATTTTACGACCTGGCTTTTTGCCGTTATCGAGCAGCAGAACCCGGCGTCCTGCCTGTCCGGCCATCGCCGCACAGAATAAACCCGCCGCACCTGCGCCAATAATGATGGCATCGTACTTTTCCACGTCTCGATCCTCCTGGTTTTCAGGGCGCGAATTGTAAAGTTTCCTCAAGAAACGCACCAGCGTAAAAATCTGTAATTTCATGCATTTCTTTGAAATTTAAAAAGTAATTCTTTTGCTGCTACGCTTATGTCAGTAAGCAAATCAAAAAAAGGCTATATTTCACTTTGCCCGTTGCGCATTTGTCCTGGATAATGCGCCGCGTTCATGTCCTCAAAATGGCGTAACGTCCTATGCTACATTTGTTTGCTGGCCTGGATTTCCATACCGGGCTTTTACTTTTGCTTGCTCTGGCCTTTGTATTGTTCTACGAAGCGATTAACGGCTTCCACGATACTGCAAACGCAGTGGCAACGGTTATCTACACCCGGGCATTACGATCGCAAGTTGCGGTGGTGATGGCGGCAGTGTTTAACTTCTTTGGCGTTCTTCTTGGAGGTCTGAGCGTAGCCTACGCCATTGTGCATATGCTGCCAACGGATCTGCTGTTGAATGTCAGCTCTGGTCATGGTCTCGCCATGGTCTTCTCCCTGCTGTTTGCTGCAATTATCTGGAACCTCGGTACCTGGTATTTCGGCCTGCCAGCATCCAGTTCCCACACGCTGATCGGCGCTATCATCGGTATTGGTTTAACCAATGCGCTGATGACCGGTACGTCTGTGGTGGACGCCCTGAACATCCCTAAAGTTCTGGGTATTTTCGGTTCACTGATTATCTCCCCGATTGTCGGTCTGGTTGTGGCGGGTGGCTTGATCTTCCTGCTGCGTCGTTACTGGAGCGGTACGAAAAAACGTGCCCGTATCCACCTGACGCCGGCCGAGCGTGAAAAGAAAGACGGTAAGAAGAAGCCGCCATTCTGGACGCGTATCGCCCTGATCATCTCTGCTATCGGCGTGGCTTTCTCGCACGGCGCTAACGATGGTCAGAAAGGCATTGGTCTGGTGATGCTGGTGCTGATCGGCGTAGCCCCGGCGGGCTTCGTGGTGAATATGAATGCGTCCGGTTACGAAATTACCCGTACCCGTGACGCCATCAACAACGTCGAGACCTATTTCCAGCAGCGTCCTGACCTGCTGAAGAAAGCGACCGGCGTTGACCAGCTGATCCCTTCTCCGGAAGCGGGCGCGACCCAACCGGCGGAGTTCCATTGCCATCCGGCTAATGCGATCAGCGCCCTGGAGCGCGCAAAAGGCATGCTGACGGACGTTGAAAGCTACGACAAGCTCTCCGTAGAGCAGCGTGGCCAGATGCGCCGCATCATGCTGTGCATCTCCGACGTCACCGACAAAGTTTCTAAGCTGCCTGAAGTCTCTGCCGACGACAAACGTCTGCTGAAGAAGCTGAAAGTCGACATGCTGAACACCATCGAGTACGCACCGATCTGGATCATCATGGCGGTCGCGCTGGCGCTGGGTCTCGGTACGATGATCGGCTGGCGTCGCGTGGCGACAACCATCGGCGAGAAGATCGGTAAGAAAGGCATGACCTATGCCCAAGGGATGTCCGCTCAGATGACGGCGGCAGTCTCTATCGGTCTGGCCAGCTACACCGGTATGCCGGTATCCACTACCCACGTTCTCTCTTCGTCCGTGGCGGGTACCATGCTGGTTGATGGCGGCGGTCTGCAACGCAAAACCGTGACCAGCATTCTGATGGCCTGGGTATTTACCCTGCCGGCATCGATTCTGCTGTCCGGCTGTCTGTACTGGATCTCCCTGCAATTCCTGTAATCGCAGGCAGGTTACGCGAAGAGCGGGTCAGGTAACTGGCCCGCTTTTTTTTGCGCTCAATGCCAGATGAGGAGAGCAATCATGCTCACCACCACAAGGCCACACAGTGCGCTGGTCAGGATGAACTGACGACGCAGGCGCTCACAGCGACGGATAAACTCATCATCATGATGATCGCGATAACGCTGGGCGTAGATATACCACACCAGGCGCATCTGTTTGCTGGGCTGCCCGTGCGAGGTAAAGAAGCCCCCGCCATCCACATATTGATAAAGCAACGGATCGCAGCCACGAAGTACCACCAATAGCGCGCGCAAGGATGAGAAATAACGCGCCATATTTACAATGCAAACCACACATAACGCCCAAAACAATGCGACGGTGCTAATCATACTTCCTCCCCGGCGTCCGCCCTCGAAGCAACGCTTCGGGACTACCGCACCCCAATGCCCTGACAGACGGTTCAGTGATAGAGAGACGTAAAAACCGATCGGCTTCACATTTTATTATCCGAACGGCTTATTCAATAGTGTAGGAGATCCGTTAATTTTTTTGCCACAAGGTTAATCGTTATCAACACCAATGCTTGAAAATTTTGTTTAACTGGGCCGTAATGAAAGCAGGTAGACGACTGCTACAGGCATTGGTCATCGATAACTTAAGGAAGGAGTAACACTATGGCTTATAAACATATTCTGATCGCTGTTGACCTCTCCCCGGAGAGCAAAGTGCTGGTTGATAAAGCGGTATCCATGGCGCGTCCGTACAATGCGAAAGTTTCCTTAATTCATGTGGACGTAAACTACTCCGATCTCTATACCGGCCTGATCGATGTGAATCTGGGGGATATGCAGAAGCGTATCTCCGAAGAGACCCACCATGCACTGACCGAGCTTTCCACCAATGCGGGCTATCCGATCACCGAAACCCTGAGCGGCAGCGGCGACCTGGGCCAGGTGCTGGTCGATGCGATTAAGAAATACGATATGGATCTGGTGGTCTGCGGCCATCACCAGGACTTCTGGAGCAAGCTGATGTCATCCGCCCGTCAGCTGATTAACACCGTGCACGTGGATATGCTGATTGTGCCGCTGCGCGACGAAGACGACGAGTAAGGCGGGATTGCCTGAATGTAGGCCGGGTAAGGCGAAGCCGCCACCCGGCTTTTTTTATTCCGGGGTGCCGGAATAGATATCAAACCGGTGCCCTTTGGTCACCACCGCATTGGTGGTGGCAACCTCCGCCAGCGGCGGCGCGTAGTCCGGGCGCTTCACCACCACGCGCTTCGTAGCCAGCAGACGCGCAGGCGCCAGCAGGCCATCAGCATCTAAATCCGGCCCCACCAGCGACTGAAACACCCGCATCTCTTTCTTCACCAGCGCGCTTTTCTGCTTATGCGGGAACATCGGGTCGAGATAGACCACCTGCGGGCGAGGGGTGATATCGGTCAGCGCCGTCAGGCTTGAGGCGTGGATTAGCTGTAACCGCTCCTGCAACCACGAACCAATTTCCGGGTCGGCATAGCCGCGGGTTAGTCCATCGTCGAGCAATGCCGCAACCACCGGATTGCGCTCCAGCATCCGCACACGACAGCCTACCGAGGCCAGCACAAAAGCGTCGCGCCCGAGTCCCGCCGTGGCATCCACGACATCCGGCAGGTAGCTGCCCTTAATCCCGACCGCTTTGGCCACCGCTTCGCCGCGTCCGCCACCAAACTTGCGCCGGTGCGCCATCGCCCCACCAACAAAATCGACGAAAATGCCGCCGAGTTTGGGCTCGTCGCGCTTGCGCAGCTCCAGATGGTCCGGGGTCATCACCAGCGCCATCAGGTTTTCTTCATCGTGTTCCAGCCCCCAGCGGGCGGCAAGAACAGATAAGGCGCCGTCTCCGGCGCCTGTTTCATCTACTAAGCAGATTTTCACGAATCAACTAACCCTTGATCCCGTAATGCTCCAGCATCGCATCCAGCTGCGGTTCGCGGCCACGGAAGCGTTTGAACAGCTCCATTGGCTCTTCAGAACCGCCGCGGGTCAGGATGTTATCCAGGAACGACTGACCGGTTTCGCGGTTGAAAATCCCCTCTTCCTCGAAGCGGGAGTAGGCGTCTGCCGCCAGCACGTCGGCCCACAGGTAGCTGTAGTAGCCCGCCGCATAACCGCCCGCAAAGATATGGCTGAACGCGTGCGGGAAGCGTCCCCAGGACGGACCTGGAATAAGGGCGACCTGCTTCTTGATCTCCGCCAGGGTTTCGAGGACCTTCGCCCCCTGCTCCGGGCTGAACTCCGCATGCAGACGGAAATCGAACAGGCCGAACTCCAGCTGGCGCAGGATAAACATTGCCGCCTGGTAGTTTTTCGCTTCCAGCATCTTATCCAGCAGCGCTTTTGGCAGCGGCTCGCCGGTCTCATAGTGGCCGGAGATAAACGCCAGCGCGTCCGGCTCCCAGCACCAGTTTTCCATAAACTGGCTCGGCAGCTCCACGGCATCCCACGGTACACCGCTGATACCGGCAACGCCTGCCGCTTCAATGCGGGTCAGCATGTGGTGCAGACCGTGGCCGAATTCGTGGAACAGAGTGATCACTTCGTCATGGGTGAACAGCGCAGGTTTGCCGTTAACCGGACGGTTGAAGTTACAGGTCAGATAAGCAACCGGCTTTTGCAGCGAGCCATCCGCTTTACGCATCTGCCCTACGCAGTCATCCATCCAGGCGCCGCCGCGTTTATTTTCGCGGGCGTAGAGGTCGAGATAGAAGCTGCCGCGCAGTTCGTTCTGGTCGTCGTACAGTTCGAAGAAACGCACGTCGTCGTGCCACACTTCCACATCGTTGCGCTCTTTGGCGGTGATGCCGTAAATGCGTTTCACCACTTCGAACAGGCCGTTAACGGCTTTGTTTTCCGGGAAGTACGGACGCAGCTGCTCATCGCTGATGCTGTAGAGATGCTGCTTCTGTTTCTCGCTGTAATACGCGATATCCCACGGCTGCAGCTCATCGACGCCGAATTCCGCTTTGGCAAAGGCGCGCAGCTGGGCCAGCTCTTTCTCGCCCTGAGGACGAGCGCGTTTGGCCAGATCGGTTAAGAAATCGAGTACCTGCTGCGGGTTTTCGGCCATTTTGGTAGCAAGAGATTTATCTGCGTAGCTGTCAAAGCCCAGCAGCTGCGCCAGCTCGTGACGCAGGGCAAGAATTTCCGCCATCACCGGGGTGTTATCCCACTTCCCGGCGTTCGGGCCTTGATCGGACGCGCGGGTGCTGTAAGCGCGATACATCTCTTCACGCAGGGCCTGATTATCGCAGTAGGTCATTACCGGCAGATAGCTCGGGATATCCAGCGTCAACAGATAACCGTCCTGCTCTTTCGCTTCGGCTTGCGCTTTTGCTGCCGCCAGGGCGCTTTCCGGCATGCCAGCCAGCTCCGTTTCGTCGGTAATTAGCTTCGTCCAGCCCATGGTGGCATCCAGCACGTTATTGCTGTACTGGTTGCCCAGCTCAGACAGACGCGTCGCGATTTCGCCGTAGCGCTGCTGCTTCTCTTTTGCCAGACCGATGCCCGACAGTTCAAAATCGCGCAGCGCGTTATCAACAGCCTTTTTCTGCGCAATATTCAGCGTCGCGTAGTGATCGCCATCGCGCAGGTCGCGGTACGCTTTGTAGAGCCCTTCGTGCTGCCCGACCCAGGTGCTGTATTCCGACAGCAGGGGCAGAGTTTGTTCGTAGGCTTCACGCAGTTCCGGGCTATTTTTCACCGAGTTGAGGTGGCTGACCGGGGAGAAGATGCGGCCAAGCACATCATCCACTTCCGCCAGCGGCTGACACAGGTTTTCCCAGGTGTAGGGAGCGCCGTTCGCCACCACGCTCTCAACGGCACGACGGCAATCATCCAGCGCTTTAGTGACCGCAGGGACAACATGTTCAGGCCGAATGGAGGAGAACGGTGGCAACGAAAAAGGCGTCAGTAATGGGTTGGTCATAAGCACTGTCCTGTTAAATGAGTGAATGAAGCGCACATCCTGCGCGAGCATATTGTTTCCAGGATGGGGTTAAGTGTAGTGAATTTCAATGGCTGCGGTGACAGAAAAAGCACGGGCCAGACGGCGCTATCCGGGCCTGCGGGTATTCTGTGCCGTTCTGCTGTAAACTGTGCTCAATCGACATTATCGGAACATATCTACCCATGCTCAGTTATCGCCACAGCTTTCACGCGGGCAACCACGCCGACGTTCTTAAACACACCGTTCAGAGCCTGATCATCGAGGCGCTGAAAGAGAAAGATAAGCCTTTTCTCTATCTGGACACCCATGCCGGCGCGGGCCGCTATCAACTTAGCGGCGAGCACGCCGAGCGCACCGGGGAGTACCTCGAAGGCATCGCCCGCATCTGGCAGCAGGATGACCTGCCGGCGGAGCTGCAACCCTATATCGGCGTGATCAACCATTTTAACCGCAGCGGCCAGTTACGCTACTACCCGGGTTCGCCGCTTATCGCGCGCCAGCTGCTGCGCGAGCAGGACAGCATTCAGCTGACCGAACTGCATCCAAGCGACTACCCGCTGCTGCGCTCTGAATTCCAGAAAGACAGCCGCGCGCGCGTGGAGAAATCGGACGGCTACCAGCAGCTGAAAGCGAAGTTGCCGCCGGTTTCCCGTCGCGGTCTGGTGCTGATCGACCCGCCATACGAAATCAAAAGCGACTACCAGGCGGTGGTTGCGGGTATCAACGAGGGCTACAAACGCTTTGCCACCGGCACCTATGCGCTGTGGTATCCGGTGGTGCTGCGTTCACAGATCAAACGCATGATCAAGGATCTGGAAGCGACCGGCATCCGTAAGATCCTGCAAATTGAGCTGGCCGTTCGCCCGGACAGCGATCAGCGCGGCATGACCGCGTCCGGCATGATTGTGATTAACCCGCCCTGGAAGCTCGAAGCGCAGATGAATAACGTCCTGCCGTGGCTGCACAAAAAGCTGGTCCCGGCCGGTACCGGCCATACTACCGTTAGCTGGATCGTGCCAGAGTAATCGCAGTCATCGATGGAAACTATTGATTTCAGGTATACAATCGCGGCAATTAACGATTAAGGATAAGACCATGACCAAGCATTACGATTACATCGCTATCGGCGGCGGCAGCGGCGGTATCGCCTCGATTAACCGTGCGGCCATGTACGGCCAGAAGTGCGCGCTGATTGAAGCAAAAGATCTCGGCGGCACCTGCGTTAACGTCGGTTGTGTACCGAAAAAGGTGATGTGGCATGCGGCGCAGATCCGCGAGGCCATCCATCTGTATGGCCCGGATTACGGTTTTGATACCACCATTAACAACTTCGACTGGGATCGCCTGATCGCCAGCCGTACCGCCTACATCGATCGCATTCACACCTCCTACGATAACGTGCTGGGCAAGAATAATGTCGATGTGATCCGCGGTTTTGCCCGCTTTGTCGATGCGAAGACGATCGAAGTCAACGGTGAAACGATCACCGCCGATCATATCCTGATCGCTACCGGTGGCCGCCCGAGTCATCCAGCTATTCCGGGTGCGGAATACGGTATCGACTCCGACGGTTTCTTTGAGCTGCCTGCCCTGCCGAAACGCGTTGCCATCGTTGGCGCGGGTTACATCGCCGTGGAGCTGGCGGGCGTGATTAACGGCCTCGGCGCCGAAGCGCACCTGTTTGTGCGTAAACACGCCCCGCTGCGCAACTTCGATCCGCTGATCGTCGATACCCTGGTGGAGGTGATGAATGCCGAAGGCCCACATCTGCATACCGAAGCCATTCCGAAAGCGGTTGTGAAAAACGCTGACGGCAGCCTGACCCTTGAGCTGGAAGATGGCCGCAGCCAGACCGTTGATTGCCTGATCTGGGCCATTGGCCGTGAACCTGCAAACGACAACTTCAACCTGGCCGTCACGGGTGTCAAAACCAATGAGAAAGGCTATATCGTTGTCGATAAGTTCCAGAACACCAGCGTACCGGGCATCTACGCCGTGGGCGATAATACCGGCGCCGTTGAACTGACCCCGGTTGCTGTCGCCGCGGGTCGTCGTCTTTCCGAGCGTCTGTTTAACAACAAACCGGAAGAGCACCTGGATTACAACAACATCCCGACCGTGGTCTTCAGCCACCCGCCAATCGGTACCGTCGGTTTAACCGAGCCTCAGGCGCGAGCGCACTATGGCGACGACCAGGTGAAAGTGTATAAATCCGCCTTCACCGCCATGTATACCGCGGTCACGTCTCACCGTCAGCCGTGCCGCATGAAGTTAGTGTGCGTCGGCCCGGATGAGAAGATTGTCGGCATTCACGGTATCGGCTTTGGTATGGATGAGATCCTGCAGGGCTTTGCGGTCGCGCTGAAAATGGGTGCGACCAAGAAAGACTTCGATAATACCGTAGCTATTCACCCAACGGCGGCAGAAGAGTTCGTGACCATGCGTTAATGCATGTAAAAACTCGCTTTAAACCCCTCCTGAAAAACTGGCAATAGAGCGCCAGTTTTTCAGCTTTTATATGACATCAGAAAGATGAACCCGGCGTGTATTATTTTTGATGGAAAATATCATTTAGCAGTACAAATAATTCTGCGTCAGTTTCTACGCCGAGTTTTCGCATCGCATTACATTTATGCGCGCTAACGGTTTTAATACTTAGCGCCTTCATTTTCGCAATATGCTGTAAATCCATACCATTCAGAAGATGCTTTAATACATCAATTTCGCTACGCGTCAGACTGGAGATCATCCTGTCATTTTTATCATTGATATGAGAAAGAGCAGTGCAGATTTTTGGGCTTAACACGCGCCTTTGTGAAAACGCTTTTTTAAAGTAATCCTCAGTATCAGCCATAGATTCTCCGCGCGCGATCAAGCTGATATTTTGTTGATTAAACAACTTCCATAATTCCTGGCTGTCATGGCAAAAAGTATATACAACCATATTCATATTGGGATATTGCGAACCCAGCTGTAGCAAAGTCTCCACCCCTTGCTGGAGACTTTCCTCTACGCTTTGCATATCGGTAATGAGTATATCGACCGACTGATACATCATTGCTTCTGAAATTTTATCCAGACTCGACTCTGTGATCAAAATATTACATGTCGGCGCGATGGAGTGAATAAGTGTCGACAGACCAAAAAGTGCCAGGGGGTGGCTGTCCATCAATGCGGCTGTTTGCGGCCAGGGGGAAGTGAGGTTCATAACGCTGCTGTTCCATGCTGACTGGGGATTGCGCCCCGTAATTATCTTGATGCTATACTCATCCTTGTGATCCTAAAGGCGAGCTGCAGGGCCTGTTTTCGCCATCCACGTGCACTGAGCAAACAGTTCACTGTCATTGTGAAAGCCCAGTTTTGTCATTGCATTACGCTTATGAGTACTCACCGTCCGGACGTTCCGATAGAGAGTCTTCGCTATCCCGGAAACACTCAAACCTGAGAACAGATATGCAAGCACATCCAGCTCGCGAGCGGTCAGCGGCGTGCCAGACGGGGCGCTCTTAGAGAGCAAGCGTTTCGCTTTAGGGCTTACCCACTGCCGCTCTCCTGACATGACGGCGGAAACACATTGTGTTAATGCCAGCACCGGCTCGTGTTTGAGTAAGATGCCGCTGGCATTCGATGACACTAACAGCTCAAGAATACGATGATCGCTAAAATCAGTGCATATTATCACCTTCATCGACGGGTGAGATTCGTGCAGATGCGCCAACAACCGCAACCCATCAAGCATCAATTCATTTTCACCGCAAATGTCCATGATAAGCAGCGCAGGCAATGAACGGGTAACAGCAGAGGGAATAGAGGCAAGGTTTTGTACGGCACTTATGGGCTCGACGATCCCGAATGACGCCGTCAATACGCGCTGAATGCCCAGAGCAGTAACAGGGCTGGCGTCCATGATCAACACGCCTTCGCCCATGGAAACGGCAGGCGAAGGGCTTAATGCCATATGAGGTACAGGATTATTGATCTTATTCATCTTACCTTCCGTGTATCCTCAGTAACGCCCCTGGCGGGAACGTTACTGAGTCAGACTTCTTTAATTACTCGCAGATTCTTCCTGAAGCCGCGTTTAATGCGGATTACTGATAGGCAAAGGTAAGCTGTACTACGCCAAGGATAGATCCTGCCGTTGCGTTACCCTTAGAGCTGTACGCCCGCGCCTGCATATCGAAAGTCGTTCCCTTGCTGGTAGATTCTACGTCCTGAACCATAGTAGAGGCATTTCCCAGCGCCTGACCTGACGCTGTGCTTTGCAGTTGGATTTGCACTTGTTCTGCAGTTCCGTTGTTCTTGTACATATCAGGCTCGTCGGTATCCGCGGTGCCGCTCAGCGCCATAGTCACCTTAGAGGTGGTGGCAGGACATTCACTCACCATAATGGAAATAGGCTTCCATTCCGTTGCCGATTTGGCCTCAGACAGATCCCCCGCCATGATGTTCTGGCCCAAATCCACGTTCACCCCGCCTGCAGGCACGTCGATTTTGCACGGCGAGGCTTTGATGGTACCGGTTATATTCAACTGCGTATCAGCACTTGCAGTATGCGATAGCATGGCAGCAGCCAGACACAGCAGCAACGCGGGTGCTTTTTTCTTTTGATGTATTGAAAAAATTGAATCCTTCATTATTTTCCCTTACCGGTAGCGTCCGGAATTATTGTATTTCAGCACGAAGAGTAGCGGTTGCGGTAAAGTCGCCCGTTTCAGGCATTTTACCGGTGGTGTTAAATGGAAATAAGCTGATCGCCGACGTTCCTACCTGGCTGGTATAATTCATATTTAACGGCAACACGCCACCATTCGGATCGACGTTATCTCCCTCTGGATCCTTAATTCTGACACCGACATCTTTGTTGGTTGTCGATAACGCAGTCGGATCGTTCATATCCGGCGTTCCCGAGAAAGTGAGGCTGACCTTCACTCCTTCGGAAATATTGGAGCAGGCCACATTAAAATTGACGTTTTTCGGCGTGAAGTTTTTAGCCATTTCGCCTTTCGTCGTAATATCGCCAGCCATGATATTGCCGAAAGGCACGGTAATAACGCCCCCGCCATTAATCACGCATGACTGTGGTACAATAACTTTTCCATTCATCCACACCGTTGACACCGGCACGCTGGACTGAGTCGTACTATCAGTAGCGATATACACATCGGCAACTTTGGTTACCGGGATAATTTGCTCACCCACAAAAGGCCGCCGGAAATAGAGGGAAATATTACCTTCCGAGCCGGTACCATAGACAAAGCTATTGCACCGGACCGCTGGGTTTCTATTGCTCTTGCTGTTGAAAGGCGTCGCGACCATCTCTTTTTTTTCTCCAGCGATCCATACCTCGCTGGCCACGGCCAGATAGTCATTGATGGCGTAAAACTGCAGCTTACCGTCACTATATACCAGCCCTGTATCAGGCACTTTGGCGGTAATATAAGCCGGCCCGTAAGGTTCGGTGCAGTCACAGGTCACGAGGTAGCTACCGCCAAGGTTCCACCGATAGGCACCGTAAATTGTTCTTCCGGTCACGTTCTCCGATGGGTCTGTTAATGTGTAATTCATTAAAAAGTCATAGCGTTTCGTCCCACCGTCGGGTCTGCATTCTGCCGCCTGTACGGAGGTACTCAACATCCAGCCCGCCAGTGCCAGGCTGAATAACGCGCTGCTTTTTTTACCGGCGATACGACGCCAGGGAGTGCGGCGTGAACTCTTATCTGCGAAAAATGTCATCGTGCGTTCGGTCATATCCATATACCGCCTTACCGGCAGTCTCCATTGATAAGTTGAATACCCGCCGTGGCCGATTGCGAAGGCAGCTTATAACTCACCCGACAGGTCTGCGCCTCTGCGTTACCCCATTTCGCAACCAGCGTTCCGGCATCGGCCATACCCGACAGATAAACCTGCCCCCCATCGCCGACAATGCTGCCCTCGTCTTTTGTGCCATCCTCCTTGCTCACCGTTGCACCGAAAGGTACCGGTTCGCCATTGGCACGGAGCAGCGTCATGAGCACACGTTGTCCGACGCTCGGGTTAAAGTCTGCGCGCACGACGGCGCCGCGGGTCGGGATGACTGACGCACTGGTCAGGGTCATATCCACATCGTCGGGCAAGGTTAAGGTATCAAGATAAATCTGGTTACGGCGGTATGCCGTGGCGTAAGGCACCACCGCGTAGCCGCGCCAGTCGGTTTTTACACCAGTGTTGTTCGAGATGGTTACACCGTCCGCGCCCGGCGCTTTTACCAGCACCACGGTCTCATTGAGCGGCTGTGAAAGGGTTAAGCCGTTTTCATGCAAGACAATGCCGCCCTGCAAGCCATAATCGAGACGACGTTGACTTTTGTCATAACCATAACCCGCGTTAACTTCCCCGTATCCACCTCTGTAGTCGGCACTGGCGTAGCCGTTCGCTCCACCTCCCTGTGAGGTATAACCCTGGGAGAGGCTGTAACTCAGGTTGTTATCAGCGAGTGCCGTACCGTTGAGGCCAACGTTATTTGACGTCGTACCATTTTTGCTGCTGTTAAGGTTGTAGGTTGCATAGCTGTTCGGTAGCCATTGGCTTAATGGAACGCTGACGTTAACGGCCACGATCTGATCGGTATAGTACGTCCGTTTTTTGTGCTGATCCTGACCATTGCGGCTATAGGTGTAGTTGACCCCGTAGGAGATCCCTTTCCAGGAGTTGTTATAGCCAACACCGATTGATTCAGTTGAACGGTTGTTATTCCAGTAATCCTCTCTAACCAGGTTAAGAGAGAACGCGCCGGCTTTGTCTCCCAGATTTTGACTCAAGACCAGCTCGGCACGGCTTTTCTTGTGATCGTTATATTGACCATTATTCCCGGTGTAGCTATCCAGTGCCTCTTGCAGCGTATAAAAGCCCGCAGTGGAATAGCGGTAGCTGGCCAGACTGAAGTTGGTCCCGGTTTCAGCGAAGCTTTTACCGTAGCGCAGTCGGTACGACTGACCGCTGTCTTTCTCTGCATGTTCCAGTTTGGTCCATGCCTGCATGACGTCAGCAGAAAGCGCTCCGAGGCGACCAAGGTTTTGACCGATCCCCACAGCCAGCGACTGATACTTACTCGCCGCCTGCATGCCGCCATACAGCGTCGCGCCGAACGGCAATCCATACATGGCAGTGAGCTGTGAGAATAGCGTCTTATCAACGTCGTCGTTATATGAGCGGTACTGACCGCTGGTAACACTATACTTCAGGCGGCCTTCACGCTGGAGCACGGGTACGGAAGCAAAAGGAACAATCATTGTTCGCTCGGTACCGTCAGCTTCTTTAATAATCACATTCAGGTCACCACTACCCGCCGTTGGATAGAGGTCAGTAATGGCAAACGGGCCCGCTGGCACATAGCTTTGGTAAATGACGTAGCCGTTCTGGTAGATCGTCACCTGCGCATTGCTGCTGGCAATACCGCGTACCACCGGTGAATAGCCCTTCAGACTGTCCGGCAGCATGTCTTCATCGGACGCCAACTGGACACCGCGAAACGGCACGGAATCGAAGATTTCACTGGGTGAGGTACTGTCGCCCAAGGTGAGCTGGCTTCTTAACACATGAATGTCGCGTTGCAGATAGGTGCTGATAGAGTCCCAGCGCTCGTTTCCATCACTATCGCGACTCCAGGTAGAATAGTTACGCAGACGCCAGGCACCCAGATTCGCTCCTGAACGCAGATTCAGGTAATAGTTATCTGAGTTTCTGCTGTCGCCATTTCGTGCCTCAGTATTAGCGCCGCTGAAACTATAATTAACAAGTAATGCCGGAATACCCTGATCCCATTTCTCCGGAGAAACGTAACCACGAGCCTCCGCATTAAGGGCTATTTGCGGCATACTCAGATCGAGCCGTTGCTGATCGAATCGGAAATTTGCAGAAGATTGCGCTATCGCACCGGTAAAATTGGCGCACTCATCAGTGACCTTAATACCGGGGAACATACCGATTTTTACGCCGATGTCCCGCAACAACTCTCCACTCAGACAGGGATAAAGGCTCTGCTTACCCGACGCGTCAACAACAAGGGAAAATTTAATATCACGGGTATCAACTTCTGACCCGTTAAGATAAATATCAACGCGATAGGTGCCTGGTGCCTGTAAATCGCCATCTTCGAATATAGATAAATCCGCTTTTCCCTGGCCTGGATTATCGATTTCGAGTAACGCAGGATTAAAGTATTCCGCTGCATGCGTAAGGGCAGCGCCGCCCATCAAAAATGTTAATAAGCAGGCAAGACGAGTACGTGAAAAATGGTTCGAAGTATGGCTCTTCGTAATGTTATTCATATTATTTTCCCATATACAAACGCAGTCATTTAATAATGAAATTGATGACTAACGTTCTTCACTTCCATGCTCAACCAACGCAGCGACACTCTGGTGATTGAGTTCAAATACCAGCAGTAAAAAGTTTGCTAGTGCCGCCATAATCGTTAATAAACTGCCAACTCAGTGAGCCACCTGAAACATTGCCCGGTAAATCGAAGCTGGCCTCTGATTGCGGCGCAACCATAGTGGCGTTTTTTATCTCAACACCATTGACATTAACTTTGAAAAAATTAATGTAATTCGGGGAGGGGTTAGTGACCTTCAACTGGTTACCTATTCGTTTCCAGGTCAGGCTTTGGGCTGCCTCTTCAAGGGAACTTTTAATGCCAGCGGGACGGAAAATGAGCTTAATACGCGTTTTCACTGCAATCTGCAGCGTATTTTCTTGTGTCTTATTCGCAGAAGGAATTGATTTGATATTGAGCCAGAACATGGACTCTTTATTCTGTGGCAGGTTGCCACCTGCACGTACAATGCGCAAAATGTTTTGCTGATTGCTGTACAGTCGGAATAAAGGAGGAGTAACAATAAAGGGTGCTTTATCCGCTGATCCTGCACTCCCTGTTCCATCGCTATCTACCCATGACTGAATGAGATAGACATTCTTGTCAGGGTTACTGACATTAATGGACGTTTCTTTTTTTGCGCCGTCATAAATTACCCGCGTACCCCCTACCACTACGCCAGCCTGCGCCGTCGTACCTAGGGCCATTAATAATGCAGCTACCGCTGTAGCGCGCCATCTTTTCATGCTATCCCTGCCTGTCTCGAATGTTCAAAAAGACCAGAGGCATACCTTGCCTCCAGTCTGATTTAGCTCAGTGAAAATTACTGATATACGATAGTGAACTGAGCAACAGCGTTTGCATCACCCACAGTGACTTTATCAGACAGAGCGATATAACCTGCACGGAAGCTCAGGGTGTTAGGACCCGTGCTAACCAGTTCATAAACAGATGAGTCGGTGTACAGTGGAACGACTTTATTCTGTGCGTCAGTAATCTGAATACCCACTTCTTTAGCAGTCTTTTCACCTGCAGTCAGCGCCAGAATGCCGTTGTCACCAGCAGCCTGCTCACCGTCGAAGCGAACAACTGCACCCTTTACGGTATCCGGGCAATTTTTCAGTACCAGTTTGAACCCTTTAGTACCAGAGATATCACCGGCAGCTTTGAATGCGTTGCGGCTAATGTTACCCAGTACCACTGACTGGTTCAGAGAATCCGCATCAACAGTACAAGCGGCATCGGTAATCGTGCCGGTGAAATTTACGGCGCCATCAGCAGCGATTGCTGAAGTAGCGAAAACGGAGGTAGCCATCAGAGCAACTGCAATAAGATTTTTTTTCATTAATTTGTCCCTATTAAATATGTTACACGACAACGCTATGTCATTTCCTTTATTTAGTTCCTGAAGTCTCCACCGCAGTAAATAGAGCATTGAATGGGTTACCCCAAATCCCAACGCTTCATTTCGAACTAAATTGCAGCACAATTTAATGAGATGGTAATTTCATGTCAATACTGATTCCATTACTCCACGCTCATTTATTTTTATCATTTTAATTCAGCGAGTTACGCACAAAATCGTTGTTTTTACCCTGCATTTCCAGATCGGCTTTTTCTTATATTCATGTAACTTCTTATAATGATTAAAAATAAACACCAGAAAAATGAATTACAATAAATCTATCACTCTTAATCTTATGGCATTTCTTCATAAAAGTAATACAAAACCGCATTCGGCCTTAACATTTGACGTTATCCATTGTCAGCCCGACGGCCTTATACAGCTTTTCGTGAATGAATTCAGGATGCTAACCGTTACAAAAATATATAAAATTCAAATGATGAGCGAAAATTTCATTTGTTTTATTTATAGAGAATCATATCCGATAAAATGTAGCTCCACACAAATTACTCTTTAAAAGAGTCGTTGTTCTTTTTTATGCCTGAAACTATACATTTTTATTATGATTCCACCTTGCTGACAGGAGCCAACATGACAGGATATTTCTTAGATCTTTGAGGTGCTTTTTGTGATGAAAAAGGCTCTGTTTTTGAAAATAGTGAGAAATATCTCAAATTTGTACGATTCCATACTTATCTTTCAGAAAAAATAACCTCACAACAGACTATTTTTTGCATAAATAAAAAAACAGGACGCCAGGCGTCCTGTGTGAGTTGAACTGGATGTTTGCATCATGCTCAGGCGGAAAGGCCACCATCGAGGATAAGGGTTTGTCCGGTCATATACGTGCTGTCGTCACTCACCAGCCATGCCACCGCGCCAGCGACTTCGTCTACTGTACCGAAGCGTTTCATCGGAATGGTTTTGTGCAGCGCAGCCAGCTTGTCTTTAGGTATATTGGCCAGGATATCGGTATCGATATAACCAGGTAGCAGGCAATTGACCCTGACATTAAAACGCCCTAACTCTATGGACAGCGTTCGCGCAAGGCCAATCATTGCCGCTTTACTCGCTGCATAAGCACTTTGCCCACTATTGCCCTTCACGCCGGTGACTGATGACATCATCACCATAGAGCCGCCCCCTTCTATCAACATCGGCTTAAGCAAATGCTGGTTAAAATAGAAAACGGCATTAAAGTTCGTGTCCATCACCTTACGCCAGTTATCCGGGCTTTGGTTAATGTGCAGCTCATCAAGCGTGATACCGGCATTGTGGACTACGCCGTGGGGCGCTCCGTAACGCGTCAGTAAATCAGTGGCAACACGCGCCACTGCCTGCTCATTGCTTCCGTCGCATTGATAGCTTTCAACCTTACCCGGCAGCGCTGCGCAGGCCTGTTCAACCTCACGAGCCGCACTTTCGCCCTGATACCACGTAAATACCACATTGTATTCTTTCGCCAGACGCAGCACCGTTGCACGTCCGATCCCACGGCTTCCGCCGGTGACTAAGATCCATTTTCTCTGCATAGTTTAAAGGCTTTTTTCACTGAGATACTGGCATAGCTCGCGAAGCGTAATGTTCACATTATTTGTGAACAGTTCGGCTTCTACGGTGACGCCAAACTCTTTCTTTGCCAACACCATGAGTTCCACATAATCCAGACTATCGAGCTTTAATTGATACAACGGCATGTCCGGATCCAGATCGTCCATTTCCATGTCTTTTGCATCGCACAACATTTCACAAACTTTGCTATAAACTTCATCGAAAGTTGTCATGATTTATTCCTTTAATTCAGACTGTTGCATATTATTTAGGGTGGATTGCTCTTTGCTTATCAGCAATCAACCGGTCAGGCAGCCAGCGGTCCGGTTTTCAGCGTGACCGTGACAGACATCAGCGGTTCATTAACTCGCCACGCCTGAATGCCTGCCACTAAAACGAGTCCAGCATTTTTAGTGCCCATTACCAGCGTCGGCAGGATCGCATAATCGATAGCGTTAAAACGCTGGTCACTCTCGTTTTGCCTCAACAACCGGGGTGTAAAATGCGTTTCATGGTGCGTCTGAACGACCTGCACCAGGCTGAAAACATCGCGCAGGCTGTTAGCCTTATGCTCAGGGATAATGCTATGCACCGTCTCGAGCGTTGCCGGTGCATTTACTAACTGGCGGAACAATATTGCATCAAGGAAAATCCACAGCGGAGCGACATGCCCGACATGAGTCAAAAACTGGGTATGCAGCAGCGCCAACTCTTCCCCTTCAAGCGTATTCACCTGAGCGGCAGGTGAGAACGCCAACGATTTAACGCCAGTGATTTTACTACTGATACTGATTTTCTGTGTCTGAAAATTCACCAAATTTCCGTTCACCTGTACCTGCTCATGACGCACCACTTCTTTTACAGGCAGCTCATAGGGTATGTCACACATCACCGGCTCGCGCAGACGACTACTGAAAACCAGACCTTCCAGTGACGATGCATGTTTTTCCACGGCGGTACTGAGCGCAGATTTTACATCCAGCAGCGCGCGCATGCCGTGTACACATAATCCGTCCATTCCCAGACGCTTCGCTTCGGCGGCGTCAAAATGAATGGGATTATAGTCACCCGAAAAGGCCGCCCAGCGTTCGGCATGCTCCAGGCTGTAGCTTAGCGACATCATTTCCCCCTGCCGATCACCAGCGCCGCGTTCGCGCCGCCAAACCCGAAACTGAGATTGAGGGTTGTATTCAGCACCGCCGGGCGATGGGTATTGGGTATGTAATCCAGATCGCATGCCGGGTCGGGCGTAGCAAGATGACAGGTCGCAGGCATTACCTGATGTTCAAGGGCCTGCAAGCAAACGATCGATTCAAAGCTGCCCGCGGCAGCAATAAGATGGCCAGTATAGGATTTGGTACTTGAGCACGGCGTGGTGTAAGCCGCCTCGCCCAGCGCAATTTTTATCGCCTCGGTTTCATTGAGGTCGTTGAGGGGCGTAGACGTGCCATGGGCGTTGATGTAATCCAGCTCCCGGGCGGTAACGCCAGCCTGCTGAAGAGCATGGCGGATGGTTTGCACCCGGGCGATTTTGTCTTCGGCCGGCGCGGTAAAATCACTGGCATCGGAGAAATTACCGTACCCGAGTATTTCGCCAAGAATAGTCGCACCACGCGCAATAGCAGATTCACGCTCTTCAAGACACAGCACCGCCGCCCCTTCACTTAGCACAAAGCCATTACGATGCAGGCTGAACGGACAACAGGCGCGCGCGATCTCTTCCTGCTCGCTGGCCAGTGCACCAAGCACGTCAATATTCCATACCGCTGAATCAGAACGGAGCGATTCACCGGCACCCGCCAGCATCATGTTTGCACGCCCATGTCGGATAAGTTCAAACGCATCGCCAATCGCGATGGTCCCCGTCGCGCAGGCTGCTATAGGTGTATTTTGATAGCCACGAAGCCCCCACAGCAGGCTGACTGCCGCCGTGGCCGAGCTGGGCATCGAGAAAAAACAGCCAAAAGGAGAGCCCACTCCGGTACGCAGATAATCGTCGTAATAAACCTGGGTTTCGTCCTGACCTGCCCAGCCGGTGCCCATGATGGCGCCGCAATCACGCAGATCGTAATAGTGCTCAGGCTTTTCCTCGCCAAACGACATCTGCATGGCTTCCCGCGCAGCAGCCAGCGTAAGCCGCGCATAACGTGGCAGGCGGCGTCGGATGGCGGCAGGTACACCTTTGAGTGAAGGCTCTTCATCGATCAGACCATAAAAGCGGGATTTAATCCCGGCGGCAGATTTATCGCAGTAACGGTAGCCGAGTTTGTAATCCATGATGGCTGCCCAGCTTTGACTGGCATTCATCCCTAGCGGGGTGACTGCACCATAGCCAGTAACCACAACCCGACGTGGCGCGCTTATCGTCTGTAAACTGTCCATTCTCATGGCTTATCCTTGTTTATTCATCGTATTGTCTTCCCCGCCCCCTAGCGCCAACCAGAGTTTCATTGTGGAATAGAGGTAGTTGTATTGATTTGTTACCAGCGCGTTTTTGCTGTCCAGCAGCGCATTCTGCGCATCAAGTAACGTCTGATACCTCACCGAACCGTGACGATACTGGCTTTCCACCAGCGCCAGCCGCTGTTGGCTCAGCGCCAGATTGTTCAACAAATGCTCTTTTTCCTGCTGCCAGGTCAGGCGCTGCGACATCGCGTTATCGATATCCTGTAGCGCACTGTAGGACGCCTGACGAAACTGAATCGCTGCACTCTGGACATCCAGACCGGACTGTTCGACGGTCAATTGCACCTTGTTCCATTGAATAAAAGGCAGATCGATCGCTGAACCCAGCGTTCTGGCCGGATTGCTGAACCATTGCTGAAACACGGCAGCACCGGCATTCAACGAAGCACTGAGCGACAGGGAGGGATAAAAACTCAATCGCGCCACGTCTGAACCCGCCAGCGCGGCACGCAGTTTCAGTTCTGCGGACTGCACGTCCGGCCTTTTGGCGATGGTTTCCAGTGGCAGGCGCTGCGCCACAGGAACACGCTGATGGAGATCCAGCGCCTGACGTTCGGCAGGGTACTGTCCAGGCGGGCGGCTGAGTAGAATCGCCAACGCGTTACGGCTTTCATCGCGCTGCTGGAGTAAATCACGCAGAGTAATTTCACGGTTCAATACCGTCTGCTGCGCCTGCAAATAATCGAGCTGGCCCAGATCGCCCGCCTTCCAGCGGGAGGTCACCATGCGCAGTGCTTCTCTGGCAATCTCCAGACTTTGCCGGACATTGCCGATCTGCTGATTCAGGCTGGCAATCTGCCAGTAAAGCTGAGACGTTGTGCCAATAAGCGACAGCGCGGTAGCCTGTAAATCCTGCTCCGATGCTTTTGCCTGCCAGTCGGACTGCTCTCGGATACGCGCCAGTTTTCCCCAGAGATCCAATTCATATGAGGCTGAAAGAGCATTGCTGTAGTTTTCCGTCGGCGTAGTGTTGTGGCGCAGAGACTTTGTATTACTGGCCATTCCGCCTGCGGTGACATCAGGCGTCAGATTAAGATCCGATATCCCAGCCGCCAGCCGCGCCTGGCGAAGCTTGATCCCCGCCAACGCCAGATCGTTATTGCTCTGCAACATGGAAACGATCAGGCGTGACAGCTGCGGATCGCCAAAGTTATCCCACCAGTTCGGGGTAAATTTCGCTACGCCCTCGCCAGTATCCTTCACGCGCCAGGCGTCAGGCACTGACAGCATCGGTCTTTGATAGTCGCTTTTCAGCGCCTGACCGCAGCCGAACAGGTTCAGCGTCATGGCGGCAATGATGAGTCGATTCAGTTTCATTCGCGGGCCAGCGCCTCTGTAGGATGCAGGCGGGCCGCATTGCGCGCCGGGAAAAAGCCAAAGCCAAGCCCGATCAGCGCGGAGAAGCCACAGGCCAAAAGGATGGGCGGCCAGGTGAAAATCATGGTGAATTCCTGCGTAACCAGAGAAAAAATCAGCCCTGCCAGACCCGAGCCGATAATGCCAGTCAGGCCGCCGAGAGAACAAATCACCATCGCCTCAATCAGGAACTGACGCATGATGTCCGCAGGCCGGGCACCGACCGAGAGGCGAATGCCAATCTCATGGGTCCTTTCCGTTACCGACACCAGCATGATGTTCATCACCCCGACGCCGCCTACCAGCAGAGAAATTCCGGCAATCGCGGTGATCAGCAGAGTCATCGACTCCGAGGTTTTGCGAATCGTCTTCGTCATCTGATCGTTGGTCATGGTGAAAAAATCCCGCCTGCCGTGCACCGAATCCAGCAGTTGCTCCACATTTCGCTGGGCAACATCGATCGGATAATCGTCGGCGATACGCAGGGTAATGGACTGCAACGGCGTATCACCCGACATCCGTTCCAGCAGCGAGGTGTAGGGGATCCATGCGCCAAGTTGCTCGCCGAAATACTTCGGCCCTTTTTTCTGCGCCACGCCGATCACCCGGTAAGGCACGCCGGAAAGCTGAATAATTTCGCCCAAAGGATCCTGTCCGCCGGGGAATAGGGTGCTGCGCACATTCGGATCGATAATGACCACCGGCTCACGTTCATCCAGATCGCGTGCCGTAAAGCGGTTTCCACTGACAAAGTTCAGCCCCTGCACGCGAAAGAATCCGTTACTGACCCCCGACAGGGAGACAACAACTTGCTTACCGCCCCGGAGCGCCATGACGGTTTTATTCACCACCGGGGACAGGCTGTCGATGTATGGCTGCTTGCCGAGCAAGTCCACATCGTCCAGCGTTAATGCCCGTTCAAAATCGGGCCGCAGTTTGTCCCAGCCAAGGCCGGGACGAATTTCGACCGAGCTGCTTCCCAGCTGGCTTATCTGGCTGAGAATGCTTTGCCGAGCCCCCTCACCGACCGCCATAGATGAGACAACAGAAGAGATGCCGATAATGATGCCCAGCATGGAAAGGAAGGCACGGATCCGATGCCCAAGCAGTGAGCGCCACGCCATGCGCACCGCTTCCTTAATGCTCTGCCAGGCAGGCGTTCGCCCGGTGGCAGTTATGGTCGGAAGGTCATGAGTGGTCGCCTTCGGCATAACCGTGTTGACCCGGTCAGCCACAATCTGCCCGTCATGGATTTCGACAATGCGCTGGCACTGTTCGGCGATATGCCGGTCATGGGTGACGATAATAAGCGTATGCCCGGCCTGATGCAGTCCATGCAAAATGGCCATCAGTTCCTGGCCGCTGGTACTGTCGAGCGCCCCCGTAGGCTCATCCGCCAGAATCACCGGCGCGCCGTTCATCAGGGCTCGTGCGATACTGACGCGTTGCTGCTGCCCGCCTGACAGCTGTGCAGGCCGGTAATTCATACGCTCACCAAGGCCCAGGCGAGTCAACAGGTACTTAGCCCGTCTCCGACGTTCAGAGGCAGGCATATCGGTATACAATGCCGGAATGGTGACGTTTTCGATGGCCGTCAGATAGGGCATCAGATGATAGCGCTGGAAAATAAAGCCCAGATACTGGCTGCGTAGTTCTGCAAGTTGTTCGCTGCTGGCCACCTGCGCAGGAATCTCCATAATGCGCATTTCGCCTTCCGACGGCTTATCCAGACAGCCAATGATATTCATTAGCGTGGATTTCCCGGAACCCGATGCACCGATAATGGCGACCATCTCGCCCACGTCCACACGCAGGGAGACATCCTTCAGCACAGTGACCGCAGCGCTGCCCGAGCCAAAGTGGCGGGAGATGTGCGAAAGTTCGATAACCGGCGCGTTAGCCATGCGCAGCCCCGGTCTCATTTTGCACCATCACCACATGCTCGCCTTCGCTCAGCCCCTCTTTTACTTCAACGAACTGACGGTCGTTGATGCCAACTCGCACCTGCCGCTGTTCGATCTTATCGCCCTTCATTACCTGCACCTGATAGCGATCTTTTCCCTGCTGCTGACCCAACGCCATCAGGGGCAGGCGCAGTACATTTTTAACCTCATCGGTGATGATGAACACTTGTGCCGTCATGGAGGTACGTAGCAGATGGTCGGGGTTCGGTACGCTGAATACACCATCGTAATAGACGGCGGAGGCTTGTTGCCCCTGTGGACGGGCATTGTCATCCTGTAAAGCATCATTTGGCGCAGCCTGAAGGGCACCCATCACGCTTTGGTACCGACGCTTAGGATCGGCCACAACGGAAAACCACAGCGGCTGGCCAGGATGGACTTTCAGTATGTCTGTTTCTGAAATACGCGTATGCACCGTCATGGTATCAACGTCAGCCAGTACCAGAATGGTCGGCGCGGTCTGCGAAGAGACGACGGTCTGTCCTTCCCGGGTCACGATACCCAATACTTGTCCGTCTACCGGTGCCATAATCTGCGTATAACCCAGATTGGCTTTTGCCGTTTCCAGCGCCATCCACGCCTGTACGATCTGCGCTTCATTGACGAGCAGCTGCGCCTTCTGCGTATCGAACCTCGCCTGCGCCTCTTCAAGATTGCTCTTCGTACCCGAACCGTCACGATCCATCCGCCGCTGGCGTTTAAGCTCAAGATCGTACTGTTTGAGCGTGACCTGGGCGGCCTCTTTCTGGGCGATGGCAATATCCAGCGCCGCTTCAGATTTACGCAGCTCGCTTTGTTGCAACGCCGGGTCAATTTCAGCCAGCAGTTGACCTTTAGTAACGCGATCGCCGGCGCGAACATGCAGTTTTTTTAGCTGACCATTGACCTGTGCACCGACATTGACCTGCACAGAAGGTTTGAGGATGCCGGTCGCCAGGACGGTTTTCTGGATATCACCACGTGATATTACCTGCGTAACGACCGGCACGTCGGTCCCGGACCACATACGTTGCACAGCCAGCACACCGACGAGCACCAGCGCCACGGCCAACGCGCCCAGGGCATAAAACGTTTTGCGGCGTCTGCCCGTCATGGCCGGTAGCTGTTTGAATGTCAATTTCACGCCGGTTCTCCTTCAGGGAGAATGACGGACACAGGGGTGCTCGCCACCGTTTCTATATGGCCTTTTTTCATTGAACAGAGACGGTCAAACAGGTGTAGCGTCGTTTCACTGTGCGTCACGACGATCAGCGTTTTTTCATATTCACGGCAATGGTCAATCAGGGTTTGCATCACCTGGTGAGCGGTCTGTTCATCAAGATTGGCAGTCGGCTCATCCAGCACCATCACCGGGCAATCGCTGTACATTGCCCGGGCCAGCATCAGACGCTGACGTTGCCCAAGCGACAGGGCGGGATGGCTTTCGCGAATAAGGGCGTTCTGTTTTCCCGGGAGACGTTCAATCACGTCGGTCAGGTTCAGTCCGTGCAGGGATTTATTGATGCGCGCCTGTTTTTTTGCATCATACTCGCGATCGAACAGCGTGATGTTCTGCAATACGCTGGTGTTGAAAAGGATGTCCTCCTGACTTTGCAGGAAGAACAGTTTCTGCGCCTGACGACTGTTTACCGGCTGTCCGTCGGCGAGGATCTCCCCGGACTGAGGTTCAATAAGCCCGGTGATGACTTTAAGCAATGTGCTCTTTCCCGCGCCAGACTCGCCAATAATCGCCAGCGATTCACCGCGGCGCAGCACCATCGATACGTTGTCGAGCACCGGTTTGCCGGGATCGTACGCATACTGCAATTCACGATAGTGGAGCTGATGATTAAACGCCACGGGCGGCAGTAGTGCGTCGTGACGCTCTTCTTTCACCCTGGGGAACAGATCGGCGGCGCGGGTATCGATCACGTGCAGCTGGTTTTTGCGCAGAACCGAGAAGAAGATCTGGGTGATATAGGCGGTAAAGATCTGCCGCACAAAGCTGTAGGCAAAAAACTCACCCAGCGAGATACTGTTATTTTTCAGCAACGGCAACGCCAGCAGCATAAAAAAGACCATCTCGAGACTGCCAATCAGCTGATACAGACTCCCCTTCACCTGCTCGTAGATTTTCTGTTTCTGCCGACAGTCAAACAGGGAGACGACATAATTTGTAAAGGCGGTCTGACGCTGGCTGGTCAAGCCAGCCGATTTCAGCGTCGCAAACCCCTGGATGGTTTCCAGCAGAAAATCGCTTTGCTCTGCGCTCTTCACCTGCATCTGTTGCGTAAAATAGCGGTCGCGGAAAATAGCCCAAACGCTGACCAGTCCCATCAGCGTTACGCCAATGGCGGAAACGGCGGCCAGCAGTGGACTGATGTAGCACATGACCCCCAGCGCAATGACTCCCACCACCCAGTCTATTCGCAGGCCGTTATCCAGCTCGATTTTTTGGGCTGCCGCCATTTGCCAGTTGGAGAATCGGCTGAAGATCTCGCCGGGGCTGCGTTTTTCGAAGAACGCGAGTGAGTTCATCAGAAGATGAGCAAAACCGCTGACGCTCTGCATCACCACAAAACGTTTGATAAAACGCTCGGTCACGCTGCGTACAAAGAAAGCCAGCAGAGTTGAGACGACAAAGGCCAGCAGGTAATAGAAATATGGAAATTCTGTTTTACCGCCCGAGGAGAAAACGTTGTTGATAGCAGAGCTGACCATCACCGGCATGATGAACAAGGTCAGTGAAATCAGAAACGCCAGCAGCATCAGTCGATAAATGCCTGGGATCGCTGCCGTCTGTTTTAAACTCATACATTCCAGCGCGCGAAAGCGTCGTGTGCGTTTCTGTTTCTCCCTCGGCGGTGCGGCGCTCTTCGCCTCCTGGTCGAGCACCAGGGCATAACCGCTGATTTCAGATTTCAGCGCGGCGATGGGTAAGAGCTGCTCGCCAATCGCCGGATTCATCACGCAAACATAGCTTCCCTGACGGTAGGCCAGCAGCACATAGTGGCTCGCGCCATAATGCAAAATGGCCGGTAACGGTAGTTCTGCAAGTTCATGCAAATCGAAAGCGACCGGATAAACGGGGATCGCCAGTTCGCTCAGGATATCGCACATGGTTGAAAGTGCGGTGCCGTGGGCAGACGCCGGAAAACGCTCGCGCAACGCATCAAGAGGCGCATTGACCCCCTGTGTTTCCGCCAGCATGGAAATACAGGCCAGCGCGCATTCGTTTGTTTCTGCCTGATAAACCATTTCAGGAATGATATGTTCCATAATTGACACCTTTGAACGTCCTGTTCTCATCTTTAATATCACTGTCACCGCGCTGTAAACTTATTTATTTTCAATCATTAATGAAGAATAACGAGTGTGAATGCCAAAGCATCCAGTCAGTGGAATACTCGCGAATACTTTTTTCAATGATGCCCGGCATTTCGTCTTTCACTTTATTTGCCGGAACCGGAGTATGAATGTAAATTTTCAGGCCGTTATCGTAATAAAGATGATAAAAAACCACTTTCGCTGACATCATTCTCGCCAGCCGGATAATGCCGCTATGCAAACTAGCCGGGCGGCCGAATAACTGGCATTTTAATTTCCCGGCTTTGTCTTTACTGGCAAACTGCGTAAAGTCCGGAGTGATATCCGGAAATAGAATAATATTGCGCTGGTTGGTCGCGGCATCCATTACCGAGGTCATCAGCTTTCCGGCGATGTCTTTATTATCATCGTGTATGGAACAATACGTAAGATCGAGACCAACCGTTTGCCGTTCGGCTGCAGAATAGACATCGGCACTGCGTGACGTAATCACCGTCGCCTTGCCTGGGTAGACCGTGGCACCGATCATCGTGCTGAGTATGTCCGAAACCATATGTAACGGGGCGAGGATCACCGGCTGGCCTGCCCGTTGTAACGGTTCGACGACAGCGTTGAGCTGCGCCGTACAGGCGGCTAGCTCATGCAGGACCCAGCGATTTTGTCCGTAGGTCGCGGCCTGGACCAGTAACTCACGCCGCTGTGTCAGCCAGATATAGTCAAATGCTTTGTTATCATGAAGCAGGCACTGGCGGTTGGATTGGGCAACGGCGGCCCGTAATTTCACATCACGCCGTGTCAGCCCCAGAAAGCGGCTTACATGTGAGAAAGCGAACATAACGCGATAGTGCATGCACCGGAATAATAAGCAATGTGCCCTGTAGCTGATAAGCCCGAGCTTATGTAATAACAGCTGGCATCTGACGGCGAGGTTTTTCCACAACAGCGCACACCACAGGGCAAAAAATTTCATTATTACTCCGGCGCGCGATCGGTTTCTAACAGCGTGAGTAATTTGTCCGCGAAAGAGGAGAAATCACTGTCCTGAAGCGCGACCCATTTTTTATTAATAATAAATGATGGCGTTGCATTGATGTTATAATACTGAGTAACGCGAACCATATAATCCATAAGCGCTTTTACTTCAGCAGACTGGCTGACGGTATTGTATTTATCCACGTTAATATTGTTTTTTTCCAACCAGGCAGTGCGCTGCGCTGGATCGCTTAAATCAACTTTATCCTTTATCACCGCCTGATAGGCGCTTTCACGATGCGCTTCTTCAATCCCCATCACCTGCAGCGTGGCGAACACCGGTGCAAAGCGCGCCAACCCGCCTTGCTTATCCAGGTTGAAATGAAGACGTACCAGTTTCTTCCCGGCGGGCAAGCGTTTTTCCAACGCAGCAACGTTTTTTTCGTTCACCACACAGTAATGGCAACCGTATGAAAAAATTTCAATAATATCCTCTCCGTCAGCGATTGGGCTTTTTGCTACTTTATCCGCTGGCAGTGATATTAATGCTTGCTGCGCGCTATTACCGTTCTTATTGAATACGAAATAATGGAACCAGCCGGTCGTAATCAATGATGAAATGACAGCGATAAAAATGGTGTAAGCCAGAATAAGAAGAATTCTTTTTTTCATGGGAGGCTTTTCATCCTGAAAATAAAATAGGAGACGCTCACGGGAGAAGCACTAAGGGGGGCGTTGCAGAAATCTTACAACGCCCTTCAGAATAATTAATATTTATTCTGATTATATAAGAAACAGACGTTTCTTAGCCGATAGCTGGGCAGTTGTTTTTGTCTGAAACTTTGTAACTTCTGGTCACAACGCCATTTTTGTCAGTGCAAGTAGTCACTGCAGCGCATACGTCAGAACCGTTTACGATCATTAATTCATAAGTATTTTCACACGTTTCGCAAGTACCACCGATAATTGCACTTGCTTCAGTCATGTTGATTTTTTTCATTTAACATATCCTTATTATGATTATTTCATATTGAACAGAGTGCTTCCGGTATATTTTTAGAAAAATAACACCGTAGAGAACACCCATTCCTTTAGACCGAAATAGCAACGCTTAACGTATAACGTTAAGCGTTGCTATTTCGGATAGGCGCATTGTAGCGATGGTTTTTTCTTTGGGCAATATGCCGCAACCAACCTGCAATATATGTCATTAAGGAGAATATTAATCATGTTGCAGGATTTTTCTGAGAAAAAATCACACCAAAAAACATTACAATAAAAAAACGCCTACCAGACACTAACTTATTGCAACCTGCCAGGCAGGAGTTTTCTGAGAAAGAACTAAGAGTGGGAGATCATTGCCTGGCAATATTTTTTTAAAAAAGGCCAACCCGCGCTTTCCCGGGCGTTTTACTGTCGCTCCACTGAAGAAGTGGAGGTTGTCGCCTGATCCCCTCATAATGGGATAGCGAATGATCCGAATTTTATTCGCTCTCTTAGCGGCTGGATGTTCTATTTATTGCCTGAAAAACATCAACATGGCACCAACAGCCCCCTTTTTCGCTTCGTAGCAAAGCGTGATCTACCGCACATTTCCTCCACCACAGACCGAAGCGAATGTCTAAGATTAGTAAGCAACCGGATAAAACCAGACCTGAGACTACGCAAACCGGAGGTCCTGACCACCATGTTCAACCAGAAAATACGCACTGTAGAGACCGTAGAGTTCGACATAGAACAAGAACTTCTCTACGAAATCGATCCCTGCGAGTTAAAACTGGATGAAATGCTCGAGGCGGAACCGGAACCTGAAATGATTGAAGGGCTGCCCGCATCCGATGCGCTCACCCCTGCCGATCGCTACCTTGAACTCTTCGAGCATGTTCAGTCGTCGCGACTGTTTGAAGACAGCAAAACCTTTCCAGACTGTGCGCCGAAAATGGATCCGCTGGATATCCTTATCCGCTATCGCAAGGTGAGACGACACCGCGACTTTGACCTGCGCCAGTTTGTGGAAAACCACTTCTGGCTGCCAGAAGTGCTGTCGAGCGAATATGTATCGGATCCCTCTTTCTCGCTCAAAGACCATATCGACAACCTGTGGCCGGTACTGACCCGGGAGCCGCAGGATCATATCCCGTGGTCGTCACTGCTGGCGCTGCCGCAGGCCTACATCGTCCCCGGCGGGCGATTCAGCGAGACCTACTACTGGGACTCCTATTTTACCATGCTGGGGCTGGCCGAAAGCGGTCGCCACGACATGCTCAAGTGCATGGCAGATAACTTTGCGTGGATGATTGAAAAGTACGGTCATATTCCTAACGGCAACCGCACCTACTATCTGAGCCGCTCGCAACCGCCGGTGTTTGCCCTGATGGTGGAGCTGTTTGAAGAGGATGGCGTGCGCGGTGCCAAACGCTATCTGGACCATCTGAAGATGGAGTACGCCTTCTGGATGGACGGCGCGGAGTCGCTACTGCTCAACCAGGCCTATCGCAGTGCGGTACGTATGCCGGACGGCTCTCTGCTCAACCGTTACTGGGATGACCGTGACACTCCAAGGGATGAATCCTGGATAGAGGACGTTGAAACCGCCCGTCACTCCGGGCGTCCACCTAACGAGGTCTATCGCGATCTGCGCGCCGGGGCTGCCTCCGGTTGGGACTACTCCTCCCGCTGGCTGCGGGATCCGAGCCGGCTGGCGAGTATCCGCACCACGCAGTTTATCCCTATCGATCTCAACGCGTTCCTGTTCAAGCTGGAGAGCGCCATCGCCAATATTTCAGCCTCAAAAGGGGATAAAGAGACTGCGGATCGCTTCCGCCAGAAAGCGAGCGATCGCCGCGCGGCGGTTAACCGCTATCTGTGGGATGAGGAGAACGGCTGCTATCGCGATTACGACTGGCGCCGGGAGCAGCTGGCGCTCTTTTCCGCGGCCAGCATCGTGCCGCTGTATGTCGGTATGTGTACCCATGAGCAGGCCGAACGGTTATCCGACGCGGTAAAAGCGCGCCTCCTGACGCCGGGCGGTATCCTTGCCACCGAGTATGAAACCGGGGAGCAGTGGGATAAACCTAACGGCTGGGCGCCATTACAGTGGATGGCGATCCAGGGATTCAAACAATACGGCAATGATTCTCTGGGGGATGAGATCGCGTGGAGCTGGCTGCACACGGTAAACCATTTCTACAAAATGAATCACAAGCTCATCGAGAAGTACCACATCGCCAGCAGCCAGCCCCGGGAAGGGGGCGGGGGTGAGTATCCCCTGCAGGACGGTTTTGGCTGGACTAACGGCGTGGTGCGCAGACTCATTGGCCTGTACGGGGAGCCGTAGCTCCCCGCGTTGTCAGCGGATCACCTCATAAATGGCTGTATGAATCGTCTGCCATTTTTTGGTACTGGCGTCCGGCTGGGCCTGTGCCCGCCGCTTCGCCTGATCCATCTCGCGTCGCTGGCGTTCTACCACCGCCGGAACGGTACAAAATGCCTGCAGATACTCTTTACGCAGATCCGTCAGCGGTTCGCCCGCTGACATCGCGTGTGCGAGGGTGTTGATAAACTGTCGGCAGGGCTTCGCCTGCCCCATCTGCAGACGATAGCGCATCAGGATATCCAGCACCTCCCGATGTCCCACCGACAGGGCGTGCTCTGTCCAGGAGAGCTTCCACTCCATTCCCGCCTTCAGGAACAGCAGCGCCACGCGGGTATCGTTCCTGTCGATCGCTGCGCGGAAGTTATTCTCATCCCAGGTGACGCCCATGCGCGTCAGCGTTTCGCGGGAGGAGGGCGACTCACGCATCTCTTCCGCCGCCGTTTGCACAGGAGGCGAGGTGGTACTGGCCGCCTGGGTCGGCGTGCTGCTTTCCATTAATAGCCAGGTACCCGCCACCAGCATTCCCATCACCATCACCCCCACCGCCCCCCACAGCCCCACCGAGATCAGGTGATCGCGTTGCTCCGGGGTGCGCGCGGGCCGACGGTTCGGTTTATCGATAGCGTCGCGCACCTCAAAAATGTCATCGCCGGTGGCCCGGCTTTTTTCTCGCGCATTTTCCCAGAAGAGCTCCAGCTCGTGGTTATTCTCTGCCATCAACCCCGCCGGGTTTACGGCGGTACGGCCTTCGTTAAAGGCACGCTGAACGGGGCCGGCAATCTGGGCGTAGTAGTTGTCCAGCAGCAGGATTTGCGCGGAGGTCAGCGGCTGCCGGGCAATGATGTTGTTGCGGATCAGGCGGATATCATCAAGAAAGGAGTGGAGCGTCTTACGCGGTTCCACCATCAGCGTCAGCAGAGCGGGATCGCTGAACAGCGCCGAATAAGAGCGGGAGTACTCTTTCTTGTCCACCAGCATCAGCGCCAGCTCGCTAAACATCATGCCGCCGAGGGCATCGTTGCGCTCGCCCTGCTGCAGCCAGCGGCGAACCCGATCGGCACCGAAGAGCGTTTTAAGGTGATTGTTCAGGCGCGTTGGATCCGGCCAGGCCTGCATAATCAGCCCTTTAATCATCAATTCCAGCGCACGTACCTGTTTCCGGGCTTGCTGTTGCTGAAGCTCATCGCCGGGGCTCATTTCGGTACTGTAGGTCAGCAGCGGCTGCTGCAAACGCAGGTGTTCCAGGGCCGTCACAAAGCGCGTCGCGGCAATCAGCTGGTTGTCGCTCACATCCTGCCCGCTCTCATACTGCGGCACCCGCTGCTGCAAAAGCCGCAATTGCAGGGTGAATTGTGAGAGCTCCGCATCGTTGAGGTTCAGGCGTTTTGCCACGCTCGCCCAGCCCCCCAGCGCCAGTCTGGCGGAATCCAGCTGCTCAAGGAACCAACGGGGATCTTTGCCTTCGGCAACATGCACCTTTAACAGGAGCAGGATCTCCACAGAGGCCTGACGAATAATTCCCAGACAGCGTTCAAACTGCTCGCGGATCACGTGCGATTTACTGAGGGTCATCATTATCCTTAACTGCCGCGCAAAGATTCAGGCGCAGCGAACGGAGAGCGGTTGTTTTTTAAGTGGTTATACCAGATTAAACATACCCGATAACCGGCACTATTTCAGTGATAATGTTAATATCATTTACAAAAGCTCCCGGAGATCTGGCATGCCTGTGCTGCACACCCCGCGTTTAACCTGTTCCCCACTGCAGGAAGAGGACTGGCCCTTTTTTCTCTCCCTACAGCAACACCCCGATGTGATGCGCTACGTGGCCGAAGCCCGTCCGGAAGAGGCCATTCGCGAAACGTTTACCTCTCGCCTGCCCGCGTGGTCGCCAGGCAGTGATCACTGGCTGTGCCTGGTGGTGCGCGATCACAATCAGACCCCGCTAGGGGTCACGGGCTATATTCATCGCGATGATGATTGTGCCGAAGTGGGGTTCCTCTTTGCCCCGCAGGCGCAGGGCAAAGGTTACGGCTTTGAATCCTTACAGGCGGTGTGCGATTACGCCTTTATGCAGGGAGGTATCCGCCGTTTGACCGCTACGGTGACGGCGGGCAATGTCGCCTCTAAACGTCTGCTGGAAAAAGTGGGCTTTGTGCTGGAAGGTGAACTGCGCGAAAGCTACTGGCTGGCAGGTGAGTGGCATAACGACTGGCTGTTTGGGCTGTTGAGAAAAGAGTATTGCTAAGCGTGCCGCGGGGCTCCCTCCCCGGCACCTGATTACAGGAACATCCCTCCGGAGACCTCAACGCGCTGCGCATTCATCCAGCCGAGTTCGTCGCTGAGCAGCGCCGCAATCGCATCGCCGATATCGTCCGGTAACCCAACGCGGCCCAACGCTGTCTGGGAGGCGATCTGCTGATTGATCGCTTTGTTATCGCGTACGCGACCGCCGCCAAAATCGGTTTCGATAGCCCCCGGGGCGATAATGTTGGCGGTGATCCCGCGCGCCCCCAGCTCCTTAGCCTGGTAGCGGGTGAGCACTTCCATAGCCCCTTTCATCGCCGCATAGGTGCTGGAGCCCGGTAGCGCAAAACGAGCCAGGCCAGATGAGACGTTGAGGATCCGCCCGCCGTTTTCCATCAGCGGCAATAGCCCTTGGGTCAGAAAGAACGGGCCTTTGAAATGGATGTTCATCACTTCATCAAACTGCGCTTCCGTGGTTTCCATATAGGGGGCATATAAACCCACACCTGCGTTGTTCAACAAATAATCGAAGGTGTTGCGCTGCCAGACTGAATGCAGTTTTTCACTCACCTTAGTGGCGAACTGTTCAAAGCTGGCAATATCCCCGACGTTCAGCTGCAATGCTGCTGCTTTTACCCCTTTTTGTTCAATTTCACGTACAACTTCGAGCGCTTCCTGCTCGCTCCGGTTGTAGGTCAGCAGGATCCCGACACCCTTTGCTGCCAGCTTCAGCGCCGCGTTTTTACCGAGCCCGCGGCTGCCGCCGGTCACTATTGCTATACGTTCAGTCATAAGAAACCTCGTTTCGGCTGTTGTGATGATTGAGAAAGAGCTTATTAGGTGATAGAAAATCAATAAATACGCTACGCAACGCTTCACTGTTTCAAAATAAACAACAATGAGCGCTCCCTATGGATAAAATTCACGCAATGCAGTTATTTATTCGCGTCGCTGAACTGGAGAGTTTTTCCCGCGCCGCAGATTCAATGGGCCTGCCTAAAGGTAGCGTATCGCGCCAGATTCAGGCGCTGGAGAACGGGCTTGGCACCCAGCTGCTGCACCGTACCACGCGTCGGGTCAGCCTGACGCAGGACGGTATGGTCTACTACGAACGGGCCAAAGATCTGCTGACCAATATGGAAGAACTGGATGGTCTTTTTTTGCACGACCCTGCCAGCGTCAGTGGAAGAATACGCGTCGATATGCCGGCCAACGTTGCGCGAAATTTAGTCATCCCCAAACTGCCGCTTTTTCTGCAACAGTACCCCGGCATTGAACTGGAGCTGAGCAGCAGCGACCGGCTGGTGGATGTGATTCGGGAAGGATTTGATTGCGTGGTGCGCGTCGGCACCCTGAAAGATTCCGGCTTAATTGCCCGCCCGCTCGGCAGGCTGTCGGTGATCAACTGCGCCAGCCCCGATTATCTGTCGCGTTTTGGCTATCCCGACGGGCTGGATGATTTAACCTCCCATGCGGTGGTGCATTACGCAACGCATCTCGGCACCCGGCCCCAGGGGTTCGAATATTACGATGGTGAGGCGACCCACTGGGTTAAGACCGGCGGTGTCCTGACGGTCAACAGCACCGAGACTTACCATGCCTCCGCCCTCGCCGGGCTGGGAATTATTCAGGTGCCGCGGGTAGGCGTGCGTGACGCCCTGCGGGCCAAAAAGCTGCTGGAGATCCTTCCGCAGTACCGCGCCAGGCCCATGCCGGTGTCGCTCATTTATCCCCACCGCCGCAACCTCTCCCGACGGGTGCATCTGTTTATGGCCTGGCTCACGGAAATCATGAAAACCTACGTTGACTGAGCGCAGGCTATAATTGCAATGAACTCTCGCTAACGATAAGGAAAACGTGACTGATGCCGGATAGCAGCCAGCAACGTCCCACCCAGGATCTGGACTACGAGCCGATTAAGAAACTGGAAAATAGCCCGCCCCCGGCGCCAGATGAACCCAAAATTACCGCCGAGCGCAAAAGGGGTAGCCTGCTCGACAAGGCGAAAGATCTCACCCAGCTGTTCCATCAGCGGCCAATGATTGCTCACCTGCTGCTCGCCGCCGAGCGTTTTAACGATCGGTTGGGCAACCAGTTTGGCGCCGCAATCACCTACTTCTCCTTCCTGTCGATGATCCCCATCCTGATGCTCTCCTTTGCGGCAGCGGGGTTTGTGCTGGTGTCGCACCCGACGCTGTTGCAGGACATCTTCAGCAAAATCCTGCAAAACGTCAGCGATCCGACGCTGGCCTCGACCCTGAAAAGCACCATCAACACCGCCGTCCAGCAACGTACTACTGTCGGGATAGTCGGTTTGTTTGTGGCGCTCTACTCCGGCATCAACTGGATGGGCAACCTGCGTGAAGCGATCCGCGCCCAGTCGCGCGACGTCTGGGAGCGTAAGCCGCAGGACCAGGAGAAAATCTGGATTAAGTATTTCCGCGACTTCGTCTCGCTGATCGGGCTGCTGGTGGCGCTGGTTATCACCCTCTCCATCACTTCCGCGGCAGGCTCGGCGCAGCAGATGATCATCTCCGCGCTCTATCTCGACACCATCGAGTGGCTGAAGCCGGTCTGGCATCTGGTGGGGTTAGGGATCTCGATGCTGGCGAACTACCTGCTCTTCTTCTGGATTTTCTGGCGCCTGCCGCGTCATCGCCCTCGCCGTAAGGCGCTGATCCGCGGCACGTTCATTGCCGCTATCGGCTTTGAGGTCATTAAAATCGTGATGACCTACACCCTGCCGTCGCTGGTGACCTCCCCGTCCGGGGCGGCATTCGGCTCCGTGCTGGGGTTGCTGGCCTTCTTCTATTTCTTCGCCAGACTGACCCTCTTCTGCGCGGCATGGATCGCCACCGCCGAGTACCCGGATGACCGGCGAATGCCCGGTAAAAGCCACCGTTAATTCCCCTATCGGGCTGAATAAGAATGAAATATATCAGCCCGATTCATCATTTCAGCATATAAATCCAGCCTGTAACTTTTATTTAACCGAAAACCAGTTATATATTCCAACTTTTTATTTCTGTGAAGCATTTCATAGATGTGATTCTTCTGGTCCGAAAATTATCCGCTTTTTGCTCTCTTTTTCACCGGCCGCTGCGTTTGTTACAGATTGAAATATCGCTTTTGCTGTGCGTAATATGGCCTTTCGTTCGCCAAAAATAAGAAAAGTTTATGCAAGCCACAGCCACAACACTCAATTCAGAGCAGGAAAACGCCCCGGTTAACTCGCGCAATAAAGTCGTCGTCGCGTCACTGATTGGCACCGCCATCGAATTCTTCGACTTCTATATTTACGCCACCGCTGCGGTTATCGTTTTCCCGCATATCTTCTTCCCGCAGGGCGACCCGACGGCGGCCACGCTACAGTCGCTGGCAACCTTCGCCATCGCCTTTGTTGCGCGCCCTATCGGCTCGGCCCTGTTCGGTCACTTCGGCGATCGCGTCGGGCGTAAGGTAACCCTGGTTGCTTCGCTGCTGACCATGGGGATCTCCACCGTTGCCATCGGCCTGCTGCCGACCTATGAAACCATCGGGATTCTGGCCCCGCTGCTTCTGGCGCTGGCCCGTTTTGGCCAGGGTCTGGGACTGGGCGGGGAATGGGGCGGCGCGGCGCTGCTGGCCACCGAAAATGCCCCGCCACGCAAACGTGCGCTGTATGGATCCTTCCCACAGTTGGGCGCGCCGATTGGCTTCTTCTTTGCCAACGGCACCTTCCTGCTGCTCTCCTGGCTGCTGACTGACGAGCAGTTCATGACCTGGGGCTGGCGTATTCCGTTTATCTTCTCGGCGGTGCTGGTGCTGATTGGCCTCTATGTGCGCGTCTCCCTGCACGAGACCCCGGTGTTTGCCAAAGTGGCCGCCGCGAAAAAACAGGTAAAAATCCCGCTGGGCACGCTGCTGACCAAACACGTTCGCGTGACCGTGCTCGGCACCTTCATCATGCTGGCGACCTACACGCTGTTCTATATCATGACCGTCTATTCCATGACCTTCAGCACCACGCCTGCGCCGGTGGGCCTGGGCCTGCCGCGTAACGAAGTGCTCTGGATGCTGATGATGGCGGTTATCGGTTTTGGCGTGATGGTGCCGATTGCGGGCCTGCTGGCCGACCGTTTTGGCCGTCGCCCGAGCATGATTGTGATCACTTCGCTGATTATTCTGTTTGCGCTGTTCGTCTTCCCGCCGCTGCTCGGTTCCGGTAATCCGGCGCTGGTGATGGCGTATCTGCTGATTGGCCTGAGCCTGATGGGGCTGACATTCGGTCCGATGGGCGCGCTGCTGCCAGAGCTCTTCCCGACCGAAGTGCGTTACACGGGCGCCTCCTTCTCCTATAACGTCTCTTCGATTCTGGGTGCGTCCGTGGCGCCGTATATCGCTACCTGGTTACAGGCGAATTACGGTCTGCAATACGTAGGGATCTACCTGGCGGCGATGGCGGCACTGACGCTGATTGCGCTGCTGCTGACTCACGAGACTCGCCATCAGTCATTGTGATCCTTAATGCCGGGTGGCGCTGCGCTTACCCGGCCTACATTCTCCTGTAGGCCGGGCAAAGCCTCCCACTATTTCTTCATCTGCGACAGAATGGTTTGACACTGATTGGCCTGCCCCTCAGACGGCGAGATGAGCGCCAGCAGCGCTGCAGCAGGGGTAACCAGGGTCGCCAGCGCAGCGGCCACCGCACCACGAGCAATTAACGGCCCCGCCTTCACCCCCGCATCCGGATCTTTAAAGCTACCACGCACGTACAGCGGCGAGCGCAGCGTCACGATGCGAATGCCTTTACTTTCCGGGTTGATGGTGAGATCCAGCTGTTCCGAGGCCATACTGGCGGTGCCGGTGACGTTGATCACCGCGTTTTCAGTATCGAAGGCGAAAATCTGCGGCCGTGCGACGCCGTTGACCAGGTCAATATTGGCCGCTGCGCAGTTTACCCGCACCTCGTCGTCGCCAAAGATCTGGCCGACGATGAAGTTCCCGACGTTCAGACCCAGAATTTCCATCAGGTTACGGCTCACCAGCCCGTCGTTCATCAGCAGCTTCAGATTGCCGTTACCGTTCCCCAGCAGGGCCGCAACAGAGTTGCCGGTACCGCGAATTTTGGCATCGCCATTCATCTCCCCCAGGGTTTTCTGCATCAGCTCCACATCCGGCATCAGCTCCTTCAGCTTCAGCCGTCGCGCCTGAATATCGGCCTGGCCCCGCATCGGATTTTTATCGCCTTCAAGATGGATATTTGAGGAGATGGTGCCGCCAGCCAGACCAAACTTCAGCGGCTCCAGACGCAGGTCGGCGTTTTTCAGGAGGATATGGGTAGAAAGATTACTGATAGGCAGACTGCTGCCATGCTCGATCCGCCGCCCTTTGAAGCGCACGTCCGCATCCATTACGTCCCACTTATCTGTTTCGAAGCGATCGTTCGGCAGCACTTTGCCGGACGGCGGCGCCTGCTTGCGCACCTCCTCCGCTTTGGTGCCTTTACCGGAGTCGACGCCAATCAGCGGCCCGAGGTCCGCCAGCCGCAGCTGACGCGACTCCACATCACCTTCCAGCTTCGGCCGCGGTTTGCCGGTGGTGTAGGTCAGCGAACCGTGGATATCGCTGTCACCGATCCGGCCATTAAAGTTGCGGTAATCGTAGACCGAGGCCTCTTCCGAATTGATCTTCGCCACCAGCCGACCATCGGTTTCAAACGGCGGCGTATCAGGCAGCAATACGCCGGTCAGCTCATAAAGTTCGCCCAGCGAATCCCCGGCGAATTTCAGCTTCAGATCGACGCCGCCCATCTTCATTGGGTCGTTCACCGTACCGACAAAAGCCACCCGGGTATTGCCGGAGCGGAAGTCAGCCTGCACCGGGAAGGGGGTGCCTTCGCTGCGCAGCGCCAGCATACCGCCAATTTTACCGGTGCCGCGCAGCGGCTGATCGTTGTAGCGCCCTTCCGCCTTCAGGCCAAAGACGTAATCGCCGACCTTATCCTTTTTGCCTTTATCGCCAGTCACTTCGCTGAAGGGTACCGGCTTGCCCAGCGGATCGACGAAGATCTCCATCTGTGCTTTGCTGACCGCGTCGTTCACGTCGATCCGCCCACGATCGAACAGAATATTATCGAGGCGGAAAGACCAGGACGAAGGCTGGGCATCAGGATCTTTTTCTTTATCATCGCCTGCCAGATCGAAGGTCCAGTTATTGGTCTTCTCCGACAGGCGGATCAGCCGGGCATCTGGCTGTTGCAGTTTGATCCACGGCAGATAGACCGTTTTGGTAAGCAGCGCCAGCGGCGCAAGGGTGGCCTCCACGCGCGGGAGATGCACCATGGTGATTTCAGGAATGTCCGGCGGGTTGCCGAGAATAACGTCGTTAGCATGAACGTGCGGCCAGGGTATCCAGCTGCGCCAGCCCGTTTCGCCCTTCTGCCGCTCCCATACCACGCCCAAGTCCCCGCGAATAGCGAAAGGACGGTTAAGTTCGGTCGAGACTTTCTGGTTGATGGTCGGTTTGAGGCGGTTCCAGTCAAATGTCGCGATCACGACAATCAGCACCACAATCAGCAACAAGAAGACTCCCCCTGTCCAGGTGATAATCTTCGCTGTTTTTGTCATCCCATACTCCCTTTCAGTAATCACTTGCCTTTCATGAATATAGTCCAGGCATGCGGAAAGGGGGCGGCAGCGTCCGGTAATAACGCGTTAACCACGCGCTATTACGGGAAGCTGCTGAGTTTTACAGGGTGATGATTACGTTGTCGAGCGTCTCCATCGACACCGGGCGGGAGAGGAAATAGCCTTGGGCGGCAGCGGCGGGTGAGTTCTGTACATCGCGCCACTCTTCCAGCGTCTCGACGCCTTCGACGATAACCCCCTGGCAGTAGCGGTTCATCAGTTGCAGCAGAAGCGTGAACAGATTGCGCCCTTCCGGCGTCTGGCGCAGCATAATGAACAGATCGCGCGCCACTTTGATGTAGTCGTAACGCACTTCGCTCAGGGCGGAGAAGTTCGCCATACCGGTGCCAAAGTCGTCCAGCCACAGCGGGCCAAACTCACACATGGTGGCAAACGAGGAGTCCTGTGGCAGACGAACGTGCTCCACCAGCTCAAAGCGCAGCCACGGCAGCCGCTGGATCAGCTTCTGCAGGCTCTCATCCTGCCGCACCGCCAGCAGAGTTGGGCCATCGACGTTAACCGAAGCCAGAATGTTGTTGTCGGCGAAAAAGTTTTGTCTCACCGCCAGCATGGCGAGCTGCTCCTCCAGGATATCCAGACGATGACGCACGGGGACTTCCGCGAAGTAGCGATCCGGTGCAATCCGCTGTGCCGGGTTTGAAGGATGGGTCACGACGGTCAGGATCTCAATCGCCATCAGCTTACCGTCGGTGCGGTAGATCGGCTGATAAGTATAAGCGCGCTCACATTGCAGCCAGTAGCGGTGTTCCTGTAAGTTCTCAATACTCGCTTCAGGGATGCTCAGCAGCTGGATGTCCTGCCTTAACTTCATTTCAGATGTCCTGTTGAATGGGAAAGAGCCTGTCGGGACTGGTCAAAGGATTATCGGCTCCTGGTAAGAGAACTTTATGTCCGGTTGCGGACGAAAATGAAAATCTGAGATATCAAACCCGTCAGGAACTTGTCCGAGTTCAAAAAAATAATGGAACGTCGTTTTAATACAGTTGACCGCTTCCGGCCTCCAGCGCAAACTAACCGCAGTTTAATTATCCAGGTTCACGACTATGTCCAAAAAAATTGCCGTGATCGGCGAATGTATGATCGAACTCTCCCAGAAAGGCGCGGAAGTCAGCCGCGGCTTTGGTGGCGACACCTTAAATACCTCCGTATATATTGCTCGTCAGGTCGATGCTGACGCGCTGGCGGTAAACTATGTTACGGCGCTGGGCACCGACAATTTCAGCCAGCAGATGCTGGACGCATGGCAGAGTGAAAATGTCGACACCTCCCTGACCCAGCGGATGGAAAACCGCCTGCCGGGCCTCTATTACATCGAGACCGACAGCACCGGCGAGCGCACCTTCTATTACTGGCGTAACGAAGCTGCCGCCAAATTCTGGCTGGAGAGCGACAGCGCGGCGCAGATCTGCGAAACGCTGGCCCATTTCGACTACCTCTATCTGAGCGGCATCAGCCTTGCGATCCTCAGCCAGAGCAGCCGTGAAAAACTGCTCTCCCTGCTGCGCGAATGCCGCGCCAACGGCGGGAAGGTGATTTTCGACAACAACTACCGTCCACGCCTGTGGGCCAGCCGCGAAGAGACGCAGCAGGTCTATAGCCAGATGCTGGAATGCACCGATATCGCTTTCTTAACCCTCGACGACGAAGATGCGCTGTGGGGCGAGAAGCCGGTTGATGAGGTGATTGCGCGTACGCAGGCCGCCGGTGTCAGCGAAGTGGTAATTAAGCGCGGGGCAGATTCGTGCCTGGTGGCGATCGCCGGAGAAGCGGTTATCGAAGTACCTGCGGTGAAGCTGGCGAAAGAGAAAGTGATTGATACGACCGCGGCGGGTGACTCCTTCAGCGCCGGCTATCTGGCGGTGCGTCTGACGGGCGGTACGCCGGAAGCGGCAGCGCAGCGCGGCCACCTGACCGCCAGCACGGTGATCCAGTATCGCGGCGCCATCATTCCACGCGAAGCGATGCCTGCTTAAGGGCTGTATCCATTAAAAAAGGCAACTTACGTTGCCTTTTTCCTTTTACTGCGCGGGTGCCATAATGTCGTTCCACGTCGCCTGCAGCTCCTTCATATCATATTCAGGTTCACCTTTCGGCTGCATTAAAATTAGCGACATATCCTGAGAAAGCTGCTGACGCAGATCCTGGCTCAACATATCCGCGGTCAGGCTGTTAAGGAAATCCTGACGCAGCTTCTGATACTGTTCCGGCGCGATATCCACCACCTGATTTTGCAGGGAGCGAATACGCTGGCTGATCAGGATATCGGTATCGGTACGGGCATAGGTGGCGAACAGTTTTTGCAGCTCAATATTTTTCTGCGCCACCAGCGCGTTGAACTCCTCTTCGCTCAGGCCGTTATCACGTACTTTCGCCAGCTCTTTTGCCACTATCGCCATATTGGCGTTCAGCTTGTCGCCCGGCGACTCAACATTAATGGCGCACTGGGCGCGTTGGAACAGCACCCGGCAATCAAAGCCCAGACCAATATCTTTGGCGTTGTTCTTACTCAGGGTTTGCTGAACATGCCAGAACAGCGCTTCACGGGCTAAATCGGCGCGCCAGTAGCGCAGCAGCGCGGCAGATTCACGAATCGGCTGCCACGGGCTGTCCCACATGATGGAGAGACGATCCTGGCGCACGGCATCGGTCATGATGCTCACCGGCTCTGCGCGCAGAGGTGAAAGCGTTGGCACCGGCGCTGGCGTGTTACGTTTGCCTTTCAGCTCGCCGAAGGTTTTGCCAATCTGCTCAATCACCGCGCGGCTATCAATGTTACCGACCACAATCAGGGTCATGGCATCCGGGGTATACCAGGTCTGGTAGAACGACTTCACCTGTTCAATATCAACCGGTTGCTTTAGCGGCTCTGCCGGATCGTGGCCCAGCAGCGCCGAACCTTTCAGACGATAGCGCCACCAGCCCTCTTTGGTATCCGCAGGCCAGGTCGCCACCATGTCGCTGTTGCTCAGGGCGTAATTCACCGTCTCAGGGGTAATGGACACGTTACCGGCGGTATCTGACAGCCAGGTCAGCGCCTCTTTAAGCAGATCGTTGCGGTTGTTTGGCAGGCTGAGGTTAAACATGGTGTAGTCGTAGGAGACGACAGCAGGCGGCAGCGGGCGTTTCGGATCGATACCCTGTTGCCACAGTGAACGGGCCTGTACAGCCTGAAGGCTACCGCTTTGGGTCAGAGCCAGACGGGGCAGGAAATGACTGAAACCGCTCTGTTGCGTACTCTCGGTCAGGGAGCCGGTATTGACGGAAAGGCGGATTTCAATGCGGTCGCTGGGGCGCTGTGGGGTGGCTAAAACTTGCCACTGAAAACCGTTAGACAGCGTTCCCTGTTGCCAGGCCGGGTCCGGCTGGAGCGCGTCAGCCTGCACGTAACTGGCTGCTGCCATCATGAGCAAACCGCCGGTTAAGAGTCGAATTTTTGTGCCCTGCATGTGAACCCCTGATCAACATTCCTGGTAACAAAGAGTGCCACACGCCCTGTCGCACTCTAAATATGATGTACAAAACACTCCGATTAGACCGCGCATGAAACGAAACGTCACGGCATGAAGTGAAATTTACCCGAAATAAATCTTATCGAATTATGACAAGTATGCTGGGCCATTATGCGCAGGAGCCCGCACCCCGACAAGGGAATGCGGGCCTGAGGGAAGATTTTAGGAGGACAAACCGTGTGTTTTGCCGTCTGGCGCACGATTATTCAGCGTATCGTCGAGCTTTTTGTGGTCCAGCTCTTTTACCCACTTCGCCACGACTACTGTTGCCACGCCGTTACCGACCAGGTTGGTCAGCGCACGGGCTTCAGACATAAAGCGGTCGATACCGAGGATCAACGCCAGGCCGGCCACCGGCAGATGTCCCACCGCGGAGATGGTTGCCGCCAGGACGATAAATCCGCTCCCCGTGACCCCAGCCGCTCCTTTTGAGGAGAGCAGCAGCACAACCAGCAGCGTAATTTGATGGAAGATATCCATATGGCTGTTAGTGGCCTGGGCGATGAACACCGCCGCCATCGTCAGGTAGATCGATGTCCCATCCAGGTTAAAGGAGTAGCCGGTGGGGATCACCAGCCCGACGACCGATTTACGGCAGCCCAGCTTCTCCATCTTATCAAGCATGCGCGGCAGCGCCGATTCGGATGAGGAGGTGCCCAGCACAATCAGCAGCTCTTCACGGATGTAGCGAATGAACTTGAAGATGCTGAAGCCGGTCGCGCGGGCGATGCTGCCCAGCACCACCACCACAAACAGAATACAGGTGATATAGAAGCAGATGATCAGCTGGCCTAACTGCACGAGGGTACCGACACCATATTTACCGATGGTGAAGGCCATTGCCCCGAAGGCGCCAATGGGTGCCAGACGCATAATCATGTTGATAATGCCGAAAATCACCTGCGAGAAGCTTTCAATAACGTTAAAAATCAGCTGACCTTTGCTGCCGAGGCGATGCAGGGCAAAACCAAACATCACGGCGAACAGCAGCACCTGCAGAATATTCCCGCTGGCGAAGGCGCCAATTACGCTGCCGGGGATCACATCCAGCAGGAAGGCGACCACACCCTGATCTTTCGCCTGCTCGGCATAGACCGCCACCGCTTTCGCATCCAGCGTCGAGGGGTCAACGTTCATGCCCGCGCCGGGCTGCACGACGTTAACAATCACCAGACCAATGATCAGCGCGAGGGTACTGACGACTTCGAAATAGAGCAGCGCCACCGCACCCGTACGGCCAACGGCTTTCATGCTTTCCATGCCTGCGATACCGGTCACGACGGTGCAGAAAATAACCGGCGCGATCACCATCTTAATCAGCTTAACGAAAGCATCGCCAAGCGGTTTCATCTGGGCGCCTAATTCAGGGTAGTAATGACCAAGCAGAATACCAATGGCAATGGCGGTTAATACCTGAAAGTAAAGACTTTTGAAGAGAGAGGTTTTCATAAGATGTCCTTGGGAAGAAAAGCCGCAGGAAATGTAGGGTTACCCGTTACCTGCGGCCTTAAAATACCACCCATAAATCAGGACAGATAGAAGTTCAGGCTGAAATTGAAACGCAAATGTTAAGAAATTTGAGCTGACTCGCACAATCCAGCAACATTTCAGTCATCAGCGCTATTGGCATTGTGTTTAAGATAGCGACTCTCAAAAATATCGCCAGGAACGGCTTTATCGAACAGATATCCTTGCCCGCACTCTACCCCGGCATCGGCCAGCCAATGACGCTGGGCTTCGGTTTCGATCCCTTCGGCAATAATGCTCAGCTTCAGGCTACGCGCCAGCTGGATAATCGCCTCGACCATGCTGCTGTCTTCCGGCAGCCCCTCCACAAACGCCTTATCAATCTTCAGTACGTCTACCGGCAGGGTTTTCATATGTTGCAGTTGGCGCAGACCAGCGTATCCCATGCCAAAATCGTCCAGCGCGATGCGCACCCCGGCATTCCGCAGCGGGCGGAGTATCGCTACCGCTTCGTTAGGATCGTCAATCCGGCGGCTCTCGGTCACTTCCAGAATGAGGGTATCCGGCTTAATCCGATAGCGGAGAATCATCGCCAGCAGGTCCGGAACCATGTTGGGGTGCATTAGCTGTAGCGCCGACAGGTTAACCGATAGCGGCATCATCACCCCACGCGACTGCCAGGCTGACAGCAGACGACAGGACTCTTCCAGTACCCAGTGACCCACCGTCACAATCAGGCCGCAATTTTCAATACGGTCGATCAGCCCTTCCGGAAGCGCCCAACTGCCGTCGGGCTGACACATCCGCAACAGCGCTTCGGCGCTATGGACCTCACCGGTACGCAGATCGACCTGCGGCTGTAGCCAGATGGCAAAATTGTTGCTGTCCAGCGCGGTCAGAATATCGTTCTCTTCTGAGAGCCGCTGCTGCGCTTTCTCCATCTGCTCGGGCTCAAAGAACTGAATCTGATTCTTACCCTTCTGCCGGGCGGTAAACGCGGCGGAAAATGCCCGGCGGTAAAGTTGCTCTGCGGTCAGGTTACCGTAAAACATGGCGATACCAATACTGGCGCTCGGGCGCAGCTGGATCCCCTGAACCGGCAACCGCTCATTGATAACAGTAAGCACTTGCTGACCTAATGTGATGGCATGCCACGGCTCCTTGACGCCATTAGCGATAATCACGAAGTCGTAGCCGCTTACCTGCGTCAGTACCATCCGCGGCGCAAGCACGGATTTCAGCTTTTCGACCAGCGTCAGCAAGACCATCTCTCGCTGGCTCTCTTTCAGCACGCCGGCGGTATCCTGCAATGTTTCACAGGCCACCACTATCAGCGCCATGGTCTGCTGCCGCTTCACCGCCTGCTCCAGCATCACCATCAAAAATGCCTTGTTGGGCAGTTCCGACACCGGAAAACGGGTGGCATTGTGGTTGAGCTCATCATGCTGGCGCAGCATACGCTGCTGGTTGAGGTTGTAGCTGCGGACCAGCATGCCAATTTCGTCGTCGTGATGCAGGCGCGGCAGGGCAAGCTGGTGCCCCATCTGTTGCTGCGGCGAGAGGGTATCCAGCTCCCGGGCAATGCGACGCAGCGGATGGACGATGAGACGGTTTATGCACCAGGTCAGCGCCACGGTAAGCATCAGCGTCAATAATAAGTAAGTGGTTACCAACGTTGAGATCCAACTGATGACAAATTTGTACATTCGCCAGGAGTCAGACTGTAGCACCAGATAGGCCAGCGGCTGCGGGTTCGCCGGACGCTGTAGCGAATAGACCGGAAGGGAGATCTGCACCGGCATTTCAAACAGCCGCTTCATCATCACCGGTACCGGATGCTCCGGGATAAAGTTCATGCGTAGCGCCTGAAACTGATTCGGCAGCACAACATCCGCCTGGCTGACGACCCCTGCCGGCTTGATGCTTTTGATAATGGACTCCGCCTGAGGAATATCACCCTTCAGAATAGCGGCAGAGAGAGGCTCACGGATTGAGCGGGCGATGCTCTCGAGTTGCGTAGCCGTGTTGTAGCGATTTTGCTGAATGGCATGAAACAGCAAAATAACGCAAAAGACGAAAACAAACACCATGGTGACGGCAGTGACCATCGCCATTTGTTTGATAGTTAAAGAGCGGCTGACACGCAAAATGGATCTCCAGAAACGCGAAAGGCAGGTTAATCAACTGTTACCCTGCTGCTTTCAGAGTATACCTTATCGGGAACTGTTTAAGAGAGTGTAACCAGGCGTTTAGGGATTATTCTGGTTGCCGCTTCGCACGGGGGGTGGCGGCGGTATAGCTGAAGAACCGGGGAGCCCGCGGCTCCCCGCAATTTATTCGGCGCTGCGCAGTGAAATCTCGCCGCCGACCCATGGTTTAATCACGCCATCCTGCTCCAGTAACAGCGCGCCCTGCTCGTTGATACCGCGCGACGTGCCGTAGATCTCTTTGTCGCCGATAATCAGCTTCACCGCACGGTGAGCAAAGTTATCCAGCTTTTCCCAGCGGGGCAGGAACGGGGCTAAACCTTCCTGTTCGAAGATTTTCAGCGAGTGGCGTAGCTCGTTAATCACCTGCACGGCAAGGACATTGCGATCGATGGCGATCCCTGCTTCCTGCAGGTTGATCCAGCCCTGATTAATATCTTCGGCCTGTACATTGCGCATCACCAGATTTATCCCCGCACCCATTACGATCTGCGCGGCATCACCGGTTTTCCCGGTCAGTTCTACCAGAATACCAGCCAGTTTGCGATCGTTCAGATAGAGATCGTTTGGCCACTTCACGCGCACTTTGTCGGCACCCAGCGACTGCAACACTTCTGCCAGCACAATGCCAATCACCAGACTGAGGCCGATGGCGGCGGCGGGACCTTGTTCCAGACGCCAGTACATGGAGAGATAAAGATTGGCGCCAAAAGGCGAAAACCATTTACGTCCCCGGCGGCCACGACCCGCCTGTTGGTATTCTGCCACGCAGCAGTCGCCGGACTGTAGCGTGTCAAGTCGGTCGAGCAGATACTGGTTGGTAGAGTCAATCACCGGCAGAACGGCAACGCTGCTGTCGGTGATCTGACTGCTGATAAAGGCTTCGTCCAGGAGCTGAACCGGCTCCGGCAGACTGTAGCCTTTGCCCGGCACGGTAAAGACATCCACTCCCCAGTCACGCAGGGTCTGAATATGTTTATTGATGGCGGCGCGGCTCATTCCCAGCTGTTCGCCCAGCTGTTCACCGGAATGGAAATCGCCATCAGCCAGAACAGAGATAAGCTTCAGGGGAACGGTATGATCCTTCATGCAATGGCCTCCACCGCATTAACTTCACCGTGATGGCCGATAAAGCGCACCTCCGGCTCCAGCCAGACATCAAATTTTTCACCCACATGCTGGCGCACCTGATGGGCCAGCTGCACGACATCACGGCTGGTCGCATTGTTTTCGTTGATAAGCACCAGGGCCTGCTGACGATGTACCGCTGCGCCGCCACAGGTTGTGCCTTTAAGCTGACACTGATCGATCAGCCAGCCCGCAGCCAGCTTAACGCTGCCATCTGCCTGCGGATAGTGTGGCGCCTGCGGCCACTGGGCGAGTAAGGTTTCGGCTTTTTCACCGGAGATAACCGGATTTTTGAAGAAGCTTCCGGCGTTACCGTTCACTTTCGGATCGGGCAATTTACTCATTCGCATATGGCAAACCGCGTCGAAAATCTCTTTTGCAGTGACCGTGGCAGGATCCAGACGAGTGAGATCGCCGTAGGTAAGGACAGGCTGCCAGTTTTTGGTCAGGCGCAGACCAACCGCAACGATGACATATTTATCCTGATACTCATGTTTGAAAATGCTGTCGCGATAGCCAAAGCGGCACTGTTCCGCACTTAAACGCAGCGGATTACCCGTTGCCAGCTCGATACAGTCGACATAATCACAAACATGTTTGAGTTCGATGCCATAGGCACCGATATTCTGAATAGGAGATGAACCCGCACAGCCAGGGATTAGCGCCAGGTTTTCCAGCCCCGGCATATTATTTTCAAGGGTAAACTGCACCAGGCGATGCCAGTTCTCCCCGGCTCCCACGTGCAAACGCCAGCAATCCTGCGCCTCTTCAACTTTAATCCCGCTGATGCGGTTAACGATCACTGTACCAGAAAAGTCTTCCAGAAAGAGAACGTTACTGCCTTCGCCCAGAATAAGAACAGGGAGGTTGTGTTGCGTGGCGTGATTCCATGCGGCCAGCAGTTGCTGCGCATCGTCGGCCCGCACGATCTGTCGGGCATTTCGGTCAATACCGAAGGTGTTCCAGGGCTTAAGGGAGTGATTCATAGACGCTATCCAGATGCAAAAACCGGGATAGTTTACCGTATATGGAATCGGTTAGGGGGATAACTTTAAAGACGGGATAGAATGCGCAGAAACGCAAAAAGCCCATCCGTGAGGATGGGCTTTCGGCCTGATTTGATGCCTGGCAGTTCCCTACTCTCGCATGGGGAGACCCCACACTACCATCGGCGCTACGGCGTTTCACTTCTGAGTTCGGCATGGGGTCAGGTGGGACCACCGCGCT
>NZ_JBBCPK010000010.1:0-70845 GCF_037150775.1 Leclercia sp. M50 | reverse complement strand
GCAAAAAGGCGCTGAAGGGGGCGCGGTTGTTGGCGTTCAACCGGGTAAACGCCTGCCATTCGTCGCCCTCGTAGCGGGCCTGGAAACGCTGGGCCAGATTCACCTGATAGCAGTCGCCGCTGTGCAGGAAGGCCTGCACGCGCTCAAATTTGTCGTTGTACTCCGCCGCGGTCATATTGGCCTGCCAGCCGGAGGTCAGCCGGAATGCAGGTACGTTCTCAGGGGGGCGCTGTGCTTCAAGCCAGGTCAGCCGCGCCTGTGCATCGCCATGACAGACCAGCGACACCCGCTGTTTGTGGTGATCGACGATTATCGCCCAGTCATACAGGCCCACCGCCATATCCGCCAGGGTGATATCACGCAAGGCCCGTTCCGGCAGCTTTTCGAAGCGGCGGCCAAGGTCATAGCCGAACATCCCCAGCGCGCCGCCCTGGAAGGGGAGGTCCGGGTCAGGCGTGCAGGGCAGGCCCATCTCATCAAGGGCCTGCTGCAACAAACTCAGCGGGCAGGCGTCAGAATGAACCCCGTCGATCCGCGTATCCGCCCCGTGCGTCACCAGTGTGCTGCGCGGGTCGGCCACCAGAATATCAAAGCGACTGTAGGGGTGATCCGCATGGCCCGAGTGCAATAGCATGGCCCACGGCAGATGGCTGAGTGGAGCAAACCAGAATTCTGCGGCGTCAGGGCGCCACGGTAATGTCATAACAGTGGGGGATAGCGAGTTCATGGGTGGTAAACAACCGGGCAGCGTGAAATAATTAGCGCCAATAATTTAGCAGGAGTTGACAATGTTTGCAGGTTTACCTTCACTGAGCCACGAGCAGCAGCAAAAGGCCGTCGAGCGCATACAGGAGCTGATGTCCCAGGGGATGAGCAGCGGGCAGGCAATTTCTCAGGTGGCAGAAGAGCTTCGCGCCACCCATACCGGCGAGCGGATCGTGGCGCGTTTTGAGGATGATGAAGAGGAGTAACGCCCTTACACCGCAGCGATAATCTTAATCTCAACCTTATACTGCGGCTTCATCAGCGTCGCCTGTACCGTGCAGCGGACAGGCGCGTGACCCGCCACCACCCACTCGTCCCAGGCTTTGTTCATCGCCGCAAAATCCTCTTTACTGGCAAGGAAAATGGTCGCATCCAGAATGCGGGATTTGTCGCTGCCCTGTTTTTCCAGCACTGCGTCAATCTGCGCCAGGGTATTGGCGGTCTGCTCATAGGCGTCGGCATCCAGGTTTTCCGGTACGCCGGTGTAGTAGAGGGTCTGGTTGTGGATCACTACATCTGACCAGCGGGCTTCGGCATCAATGCGCACAATTGTCATACACGTTTCCTCGTTATGGTGACTTTCTGCGGGCAAGACTGCCATATTGTTTTGCCTGCGTCACTCTCGACTGGCGCCAGGACGATCGGCCTGACATAATCCCTGTGCAAAATTACAGGGGGCAGAGTGGCAGACGATTTCGCAGCAGACGGACAGTTAGCAAAGGCAATTCCCGGCTTCAAGCCGCGCGAACCGCAGCGCCAGATGGCGCACGCGGTAGCCGAGGCGATCGACAGCGCCCAGCCACTGGTGGTAGAGGCGGGGACCGGCACCGGTAAAACGTACGCCTATCTGGCGCCAGCGCTGCGCACGAAGAAAAAGGTGATCATCTCCACCGGTTCGAAAGCGTTGCAGGATCAGCTCTACAGCCGCGATTTGCCCACCGTCGCCAAAGCCCTGAAATACAAAGGCCGTCTGGCCCTGCTGAAAGGGCGCTCCAACTATCTCTGTATTGAGCGGCTCGAACAGCAGGCGCTGGCGGGCGGCGATCTGCCGGTACAGACCCTCAGCGATGTGATCATCCTGCGCAGCTGGGCCAACCAGACCCAGGATGGCGATATCAGTACCTGCGCCAGCGTCGCCGAAGACTCTCCTGCCTGGCCGCTGGTCACCAGCACCAACGACAACTGTCTGGGCAGCGACTGTCCGCTCTATAAAGACTGTTTTGTGGTCAAAGCGCGTAAAACGGCGATGGAGGCCGACGTGGTGGTGGTGAACCACCACCTCTTCCTGGCGGACATGGTGGTGAAAGAGAGCGGTTTTGGCGAGCTGATCCCCGAAGCCGAGGTGCTGATCTTCGACGAAGCCCATCAGCTCCCCGATATCGCCAGCCAGTATTTCGGCCAGTCGCTCTCCAGCCGCCAGCTGCTGGATCTGGCGAAAGATTTTACCATCGCCTACCGCACTGAACTGAAAGATACCCAGCAGCTACAGAAGTGCGCCGACCGCCTGGCGCAGAGTACGCAGGATTTTCGCATGCAGCTTGGCGATCCGGGTTTTCGTGGCAACCTGCGCGAACTGCTGGCCGATCAGCATATTCAGCGCGCGCTCCTGCTGCTGGATGACGCCCTGGAGCTCTGTTACGACGTGGCGAAGCTGTCGCTCGGCCGCTCGGCGCTGCTGGATGCCGCCTTTGAACGCGCCACGCTCTACCGCGCGCGCCTGAAACGGCTGAAAGAATTTAACCAGCCCGGCTACAGCTACTGGTACGAATGCAACTCGCGCCATTTCACCCTCGCGCTGACGCCGCTCACCGTGGCCGATAAGTTCCAGGATGTGATGGCGCAGAAGCCAGGCAGCTGGATCTTTACCTCCGCCACGCTGTCGGTTAACGACGATCTGCACCACTTCACCGAGCGTCTCGGCATCGCAGAGGCCAAATCCCTGCTGCTGCCGAGCCCGTTTGACTACGCTACCCAGGCGCTACTCTGCGTACCGCGCAACCTGCCGCTGCCCAATCAGCCCGGCGCCGCCCGCCATCTGGCGGCGATGCTCAAGCCGATGATTGAGGCCAACAACGGCCGCTGCTTTATGCTTTGTACCTCCCACGCGATGATGCGCGACCTGGCGGAGCAGTTTCGCGCCACCATGACCCTGCCAGTACTGTTGCAGGGCGAAACCAGCAAAGGCCAGCTGTTGCAGCAGTTTGTCACCCACGGCAACGCCCTGCTGGTGGCAACGAGTAGCTTCTGGGAAGGGGTCGACGTGCGCGGCGATACCCTGTCGCTGGTGATCATCGACAAATTGCCCTTTACCTCGCCGGACGATCCGTTGCTCAAGGCGCGGATGGAAGACTGCCGCTTGCGGGGAGGCGATCCGTTTGATGAGGTACAGCTTCCGGATGCGGTCATTACCCTTAAGCAGGGGGTGGGGCGCCTGATCCGTGACGTGGACGATCGCGGGGTGCTGGTGATCTGCGATAACCGCCTGGTGATGCGGCCTTACGGCGCCACCTTTATCGCCAGCCTGCCGCCGGCGCCACGCACCCGGGATATCGCTCGCGCCGTGCGTTTCCTTGCCGCGTCGCAGGCGCAGTAATTTGCTGACGGGTGTGCTAAAATGCGCCCCTTTTTGTGACTGACCACTGCGAGAGCGCGACAAGACATGCGAATTCTGGCTATCGATACCGCCACAGAGGCCTGCTCCGTTGCCCTGTGGAATAACGGTATTTCCTTTGCTCATTTCGAAGAGTGCCCCCGGGAACACACCCAACGTATCCTGCCTCTGGTGAAGATGATCCTCACCGAGGGCAATACCTCTCTTACCGACCTCGATGCGCTGGCCTATGGCCGTGGGCCGGGCAGCTTTACCGGCGTTCGCATCGGTATCGGCATTGCCCAGGGGCTGGCGCTGGGCGCTGAACTGCCGATGATTGGCGTCTCGACCCTGGCGACCATGGCGCAGGGGGCGTGGCGCCGTACCGGTGCGACCCGCGTGCTGGCGGCTATTGATGCCCGCATGGGCGAAGTCTACTGGGCGGAGTACACCCGTGATGAGCAAGGCGTCTGGCACGGGGAAGAGAGCGAAGCGGTGCTCACGCCGGAAGCGGCAGGTGAGCGCATGAAGCAGCTTTCCGGTGAGTGGGCGACCGTCGGGACCGGCTGGCCAGCCTGGCCTGACATGGCAAAGGAGAGCGGTCTGACCCTGGTGGACGGCACTGTCCTGTTACCTGCCGCAGAAGATATGCTGCCCATCGCTTGTCAGATGCTGGAGGCAGGGCAAACCGTGGCGGTGGAGAAAGCCGAGCCGGTTTATTTGCGAAACACCGTAGCGTGGAAGAAACTTCCGGGCCGGGAGTGAATCTCAGTATAAGAGCCTGAGAAAAAGGAGTCGCATCATGGCGGTTCAAAAATATGTCGTTCGTCTGCTGACCGTCGGGGCGCTGGCCCTGGCGTTAACGGGATGTGTCTCCGTGCCTGATGCCATCCAGGGCAGCAGCCCCACGCCGCAGCAGGATCTGGTCCGGGTGATGAACGCCCCGGAACTCTACGTGGGTCAGGAAGCGCGTTTCGGCGGCAAAGTCGTGGAGGTGCTCAACCAGCAGGGGAAAACCCGTCTGGAGATTGCCACCGTTCCCCTCGACAGCGGCGCGCGTCCGGTGCTGGGTGAAGCCTCACGAGGCCGTATCTATGCCGATGTTAACGGCTTCCTCGATCCGGTGGATTTCCGGGGGCAACTGATCACCGTAGTGGGACCGATCACCGGCGCAGAGCAGGGTAAAGTCGGCAACACGCCTTATAAATTCATGACCATGCAGGCCAACGGCTATAAACGCTGGCGGGTGCAGCAGCAGGTGATGATGCCGCCACCCGACCCCTGGTACTGGGGACCGCATCCATGGCGTTATGGCTATGGTTACGGCTACGGCGGATGGCCAGTCTATGGCCCCGGTCCGGCTCAGGTCCGAACGATAGTAACAGATTAAGTCACTGTTATTCTTAATTAAGAAACAGCGGCCCGTCCGCTGTTTTGTTTTTTCCACGGTAATAAGAAAAATAAATAGTGACGCGCTTCGCAACCTTAAATCCGGACAATAAATAAACTGGTACGCTGAGTTAATATTATGTTAACGACTTGTTTATTAACCGGGGTTGTGATGACGACGAACACGCATTTCAGAGGTGATGTAGTGAAGAAGGTTTGGCTTAACCGATATCCTGCGGATGTTCCCGCAGAGATAAATCCTGACCGTTATCAATCCCTGGTTGAACTGTTTGAAAACTCCGTAACGCGTTACGCCGATCAGCCTGCGTTTGTGAACATGGGCGAGGTGATGACCTTCCGTAAACTGGAAGAGCGCAGCCGGGCCTTTGCCGCCTATCTGCAACAGGGCTTAGGCCTGCAGAAGGGCGATCGCGTGGCGCTGATGATGCCCAACCTGCTGCAGTATCCGGTGGCGCTGTTCGGCATTCTGCGCGCCGGGATGATCGTGGTTAACGTCAACCCGCTCTATACTCCACGTGAGCTGGAACATCAGTTGAATGACAGCGGTGCCGCGGCGATTGTGATTGTCTCCAACTTCGCCCACACGCTGGAAAAAGTGGTTGATAAGACCCAGGTCAAACACGTCATCCTGACGCGGATGGGCGACCAGCTCTCCACCGCCAAAGGGACGCTGGTTAACTTCGTCGTCAAATATGTCAAACGTCTGGTGCCGAAATATCACCTGCCGGATGCTATCTCTTTTCGCCAGGCGCTGCACACCGGCTACCGGATGCAGTACGTTAAGCCTGAGATCGTCTCGCAGGATCTGGCCTTCCTGCAATATACCGGCGGCACAACCGGCGTGGCGAAAGGGGCGATGCTTACCCACCGCAACATGCTGGCGAACCTCGAACAGGTTAATGCCACCTACGGGCCGCTGCTGCATCGCGGCAAAGAGCTGGTCATTACTGCGCTGCCGCTGTATCACATTTTTGCCCTGACCATGAACTGTCTGCTGTTTATCGAACTCGGCGGGCAGAACGTGCTCATCACCAACCCGCGTGATATTCCGGGACTGGTGAAAGAGCTGGCGAAATATCCATTTACCGCCATGACCGGGGTAAACACCCTGTTTAACGCGCTGCTCAATAATAAAGAGTTCCAGCAGCTCGATTTCTCCACTCTGCATCTGTCAGCGGGCGGCGGGATGCCGGTGCAGCAGGCGGTGGCCGAGCGCTGGGTCAAGCTCACCGGGCAGTACCTGCTTGAAGGCTATGGCCTGACCGAGTGCGCCCCGCTGGTGAGCGTGAACCCGCACGATATCGACTATCACAGCGGCAGCATTGGCCTGCCGGTGCCCTCCACCGAAGCCAAACTGGTGGATGATGACGATAACGAAGTGCCGCATGGCGAGCCTGGCGAGCTGTGCGTAAGAGGGCCGCAGGTGATGCTGGGTTACTGGCAACGCCCGGACGCTACCGACGAAATCATCAAGGATGGCTGGCTGCACACCGGCGACATCGCGGTGATGGATGACGAAGGTTTCCTGCGCATCGTCGATCGTAAGAAAGATATGATCCTGGTCTCCGGGTTCAACGTCTATCCCAACGAGATCGAAGAGGTGGTGATGCAGCACAACGGCGTACTGGAAGTGGCCGCAGTAGGGGTACCGGCAGGCAGCAGCGGCGAAACGGTAAAAATCTTTGTGGTGAAAAAAGATCCTGCCCTGAGCGAAGACGCGCTGATCACCTTCTGCCGTCGCCATCTTACCGGCTACAAAGTGCCGAAGCTGGTGGAGTTTCGCGACGAACTGCCAAAATCGAACGTCGGGAAGATATTACGACGAGAATTACGTGACGAAGCGCGCGCCAAAGTAGACAATAAAGGCTGAGCTTCGTGTTAGTCACCCAGAAACGCTGGCCTGGCCAGCGTTTTTTTATGGGCGCAAACCATAGAGAAAATGATTTGAATTACCAGATGATCACCACCAACGACGAACTGGCTTCGCTGTGCGATCTCACCCGCGATGCATCCGCCATCGCGCTGGACACCGAGTTTGTTCGTACCCGCACTTACTACCCGCAGCTGGGTCTCATCCAACTGTATGACGGCAAACGGGTATCGCTTATCGATCCGCTGGGGATCACCGACTGGACGCCGATGCGTGAGTTGCTGCTGGACACCGCCATCACCAAATATCTGCATGCTGGCAGTGAAGATCTGGAAGTTTTCCTCAACACCTTCGGCATTATGCCGCAGCCGCTGATTGATACCCAGATCCTCGCTGCGTTTGCGGGTCGTCCACTGTCATGGGGCTTTGCTGCCATGGTGGAAGAGTATACCGGCCTTGTCATCGACAAGAGCGAATCCCGCACCGACTGGCTGGCGCGTCCGCTGACCGAACGTCAGCTCGACTACGCGGCGGCGGATGTGTTCTACCTGCTGCCCATCGCCAGTCAATTGATGAAAGAGGCCGAAGCCTCCGGCTGGCTGGCTGCGGCGCTGAATGAGTGCCAGATGACGCAGCAGCGTCGTCAGGAGATCGCCGACCCGAAAGAGGCGTGGCGCGACATCACCAACGCCTGGCAACTGCGCACCCGTCAGCTGGCCTGTCTGCAACTGCTGGCCGACTGGCGTCTGCGTAAGGCGCGCGAGCGTGACCTGGCGGTGAATTTTGTGGTGCGTGAGGAGCATCTCTGGGCCGTGGCGCGGTACATGCCGGGCAGCCTGGGCGAGCTGGACAGCATCGGGCTTTCGGGGTCGGAGATCCGGTTCCACGGGAAAACGCTGCTGGCGCTGGTGGCGAAAGCTCAGCAACTGCCGGATGAGGCGCTGCCGGAGCCGCTGCTGAATCTGATGGATATGCCAGGGTATCGCAAAGCATTTAAGGCGATCAAGGCCCTGGTGCAGGAGGTGGCGGCAGAGAGCAAAGTCAGCGCCGAGCTGCTGGCCTCACGCCGTCAGATCAACCAGCTGCTGAACGCGCACTGGAAGCTGAAACCGCAAAACGGCACGCCGGAACTGATTGCCGGATGGCGCGGGGAATTGATGGCCGATCGCCTGAATGCGTTACTGGAAGAGTATCCGCAGTAAGCGCGATCTGTAACCCCCGGCGGCGCTGCGCTTGCCGGGGCTACAAAACGACAAACCGTAGGCCGGGCAAACGACGTGCCGCCCGGCAATACGCACGTTTATGAACGCGACTCTTCCGCTTCCGGCAGGGTGACGTTGAGCTCCAGAATCGAGATATCTCCGTCTTTTTGCTCCAGCTGCACGGTGACCATTTCCGGGTCGATCTGCACGTATTTGCAGATCACTTCCAGGATGTCTTTGCGCAGCTGCGGCAGGTAGTGCGGTTCAGCGTCGCTGCGGCGGCGTTCCGCCACGATGATCTGAAGTCGTTCTTTAGCGATGTTGGCGGTGTTTTTTTTCCGCGAGAGAAAAAAGTCCAGTAATGCCATAACTTATCCTCCGAACAGGCGTTTGAGGAAACCTTTCTTCTCTTCTTCAATGAAGCGGAAAGGACGTTCTTCTCCGAGCAGACGATCCACAGTGTCCGCATACGCTTTACCCGCGTCTGCGTTGGCGTCGAGGATAACCGGTTCGCCCTGGTTAGAGGCGCGCAGCACGGATTGATCTTCCGGGATAACGCCAACCAGTTTGATGCGCAGGATCTCCAGCACGTCTTCCATACTCAGCATATCACCTTTGCTGACACGACCCGGATTATAGCGGGTCAGCAGCAGGTGCTCTTTGATCGGTTCCTGACCATTTTCCGCACGACGGGATTTTGAGGCAAGGATACCTAAAATACGGTCCGAGTCGCGTACGGATGAGACTTCCGGGTTGGTGGTGATGATCGCTTCATCGGCGAAGTAGAGCGCCATCAGCGCACCGGTTTCGATGCCTGCAGGTGAATCGCAGATCACGAAATCGAAGTCCATCTTGTTCAGCTCATCGAGCACTTTTTCCACGCCTTCACGGGTCAGCGCGTCTTTGTCGCGCGTCTGGGAAGCGGGAAGAATATAGAGATTATCGGTACGCTTATCTTTAATCATTGCCTGATTCAGCGTGGCATCACCCTGAATCACGTTTACAAAGTCGTAAACCACGCGGCGTTCACAACCCATAATCAGGTCAAGGTTACGCAGGCCGATATCAAAGTCGATAACGACAGTTTTCTTTCCCTTCTGGGCCAAACCAGTAGCGATGGCCGCGCTGGAGGTGGTCTTGCCAACGCCTCCTTTACCCGAAGTAACAACAATAATGCGTGCCATAGAAATTCCTTGTTAAAAAGGGATCAATTCAACGGTTGAACGGTCAAAGCGTTGTCTGCCAGACGCAAACGCGCTGCTTTGCCAGAAAATTCGGCCGGGATGTTATCGCTCAGCCAGTAAACACCTGCGATGGAGACCAGCTCCGCCTCCAGGTGGGTACAAAAAATTTGCGCATCGCGATCGCCACTGGCGCCTGCCAGCGCCCGGCCTCGCATTGAGCCATAGATATGAATATTGCCATCGGCGATCAGCTCCGCTCCTGCGCTGACGTGGTTTGTTACAATAAGGTCACAATTTGGCGCATAAATACGCTGCCCGGAACGTACCGGCAGGTCGATCAAACGCGTTTTTGTGGCGGGTGTAACAGGAAGTTCAGGCGGGGCAGGGGGCTCTGCGCGCGGGGCTTTATCTTTACCTTCGGTGAGCAGCGGAAGACCCGCCTCGTCGATTTCGGCTTTTAGTTCAGGATCTTTACAGCCGCTGATGCCGACAATCCGCAGCCCAGTAGCTAAGACCGCCTGTTGCAGCTGCTGCCAGTTAATCGGCGCTTCAAGATCGCTGACGTTAATGACGACGGGCGCATGTTTCAGAAATGCGGGCGCCTGGGCGATTTTGTCTTCTAACGCCTGACGAATAACCTCGGGTTTTGCTTCATGCAAATGAACCACTGATAAGGTGAAGCTACTGCCTTTAAGCTCGATTGGCGTGTTTGACATCCTGGCCTTACTCAATTTGCTTTTTACCACGGCGTGTGCGTCGTGATATTCCGAAGAGTATCAGGCATGTTATAGTCACAATTATATTGAGGCAAGTCACCCTCCCCGTTAATTCTGAGTAAATATATGTTTTGTGTGATCTACAGAAGTACCCAGCGCGACCAGACCTATCTTTATGTCGAAAAAAAGGACGATTTTTCCCGTGTGCCTGAGGCGCTGATGAAGAGCTTCGGTAAGCCGCAACTGGTGATGCTCATGCCGCTTGACGGGCGTAAGCAGCTGAAGAACGCCGATCTGGAAAAAGTAAAAAGCGCGTTAGCCGAACAGGGCTATTATTTACAACTCCCTCCGCCGCAAGAGAATTTACTCAAACAGCATCTTGAGGCGCTGGGGAAAAAATAGTTTGAGATTAATCTGTCAGCGTTACATTAACCTTTAGGGGCTCATTATGTATCAGCATCATAACTGGCAAGGCGCCTTGCTGGATTATCCGGTCAGTAAAGTCGTCTGTGTGGGCAGTAATTACGCAAAGCATATTCAGGAAATGGGCAGTGCAGTTCCGGACGAGCCGGTGCTGTTTATTAAACCCGAAACCGCACTCTGCGATATCCGCCAGCCGCTGGTGATCCCGCAGGGGCTGGGGTCGGTTCACCACGAAGTGGAGCTGGCGGTGCTGATTGGCGCCACGCTGCGCCAGGCCCCTGAAGATCATGTGCAGAAGGCGATTGCTGGTTATGGTGTGGCGCTGGATCTCACCCTGCGCGAGGTGCAGGGCAAAATGAAAAAAGCGGGCCAGCCGTGGGAGAAAGCCAAAGGCTTTGATAATTCCTGCCCCATCTCCGGGTTCGTACCGGCGGCGGAGTTCCAGGACGATCCGCAGAACACGACCCTGAGCCTGAAAATTAACGGCGAAGTGCGTCAGCAGGGCTCTACCTCTGACATGATCCATAAGATTGTGCCGCTGATTGCCTATATGAGCCGTTACTTCACCCTGAAACCGGGCGATGTGATCCTCACCGGCACCCCGGAAGGGGTGGGGCCGCTGCACAGCGGCGATGAGCTGGACGTATCTGTCAACGGCCTGTCACTGAAAACCCGCGTGCTGTAATCCTCGCTTGCCGCGCTTTTCGGGCGGCAAAACTTGCATCGAGGTGCCAGACTGGTTATAAGGTGCGCTTTATTTTGACGTGTGGACATCCTTATGAGCGAAATCCCTTTCTGGCAAAGCAAAACTCTCGACAACATGACCGACGCCGAGTGGGAATCGCTGTGCGATGGTTGCGGGCAGTGCTGCCTGCATAAGCTGATGGATGAAGACTCGGACGAAATCTATTTCACCAATGTCGCCTGTAATCAGCTGAACATCAAAACCTGCCAGTGCCGCAACTACGAGCGGCGTTTCGAGCTGGAGCCGGACTGCATCAAGCTGACCCGGGATAACCTGCCTACCTTCGAATGGCTGCCCCCGACCTGCGCCTACCGCCTGCTGGCGGAGGGGAAAGATCTGCCGGCGTGGCACCCGCTGCTGACCGGCTCAAAAGCGGCGATGCACGGCAAGCGGATCTCCGTGCGTCATATCGCGGTGAAAGAGTCCGAGGTGCGCGACTGGGAAGACCATATTCTGAATCATCCCAACCGCTGATAATAAAAAACCCGCCAAGGCGGGTTTTTTAATGTGCGGCTTTTTTGCCGGGTGACGTTGCGCTTACCCGTAGGCCCGTGCAAGCGAAGCGCCGCCGGGCATCAACGACCAAACAGATCGCGTTTTTTCGCTTTAAACGGCTGGGCAATCAGCACCAGCAGCGCCACGATCAGGTAGGCGGCAAAAATGCCCACCAGCCACTGCGGCATCTCCAGGGTCAGGAATTCCCACTGACGCACGGCGCAGTCACCGGTAGCCACAAAGACCTGCGGCAGCCACTTGTCCAGCGGCAACCAGCTCGGGAAGCTGGCGGCAAAGTCACAGGTCTGGAACGGCGACGGATGCAGCTGGATCATGGTGTGTTCCCAGGCCAGTTGCAGGCCTTTACCGGCACTGTAAAGCCAGATGGCAATGGCACCATAGCGCAGCGGGCTTTTTGGGGCGATGGCGCCCACCAGACCCGCGCCCATGACGCCAAACAGCGCGCAGCGTTCATAGATACAGAGTACGCATGGCTTCAGCAGCATTACGTGCTGGAACCACAATGCCACCATTTCTAACACGAAGGCGGTCAGGGCCAACAACAACCACGCCCCGCGACCGCGCGAGCACTGGTTCAAAAATTTCAACATAATCATTTCCCTGGAGCAGGTATAGAAAGCGCAGTGTAAACGAAATCAATCTACGCGCCAGCTTCAGCGCGTAAAATATAACGTAATCGAATACTTATCATGCACAAGTGCAGCCGGGCAATGACCGCCCGGCTGACTCATTTAATGCGTCGCCAGTATACCTGCCTGCAGCATCCATTGGGTAAAAGGAATGAGGGTAATTTTGACGCACAGCAAACCCACAGCGGTTAACACCAGGCTATAAGGCAGCGCCATCCATACCATCCGGCCATAAGAGAGGCGGATAAGTGGGGCGAGGGTGGAGGTCAGTAAGAACAGGAAGGCCGCCTGACCGTTTGGCGTGGCCACGGAAGGCAGGTTGGTGCCGGTGTTGATCGCCACCGCCAGCAGTTCAAACTGCTCCCGGTCGATGATACCACTCTCCATCGCCGCTTTCGCTTCGTTGATATAGACCGAACCGACAAAGACGTTATCGGAGATGGCCGACAGCAGGCCGTTAAACAGATAAAACAGCGACAGCTGGGCATCGGGCGCCGCCTGCAGCACGAAGTTAATGATCGGCCCAAACAGGTGCTGATCGACGATCACCGCCACTACCGCGAAAAAGACCGCCAGCAGCGCGGTAAACGGCAGCGCTTCGGTAAAGGCTTTACCGATGGCATGTTCATCCGTCACGCCGGAGAAGGTGGTCGCCAGGATAATGACCGACAGACCAATCAGTCCCACCTCCGCCAGATGAAACGCCAGGGCAATAATCAGCCAGACGCCAATGATGCCCTGGGAAATCAGCGCCAGCCGCTGCTGACGGGTACGCTGGCTGCGGCTCTCTTCGTCGAAGCGTTGCAGCACGTCGCGCACCTGATTCGGCAGCAGGGTGCCGTAACCAAACCACCTGAACTTCTCTACCAGCCAGCAGGTGAGCAGGCCGCACACCAGCACCGGCACGCTGACGGGAGCAACGCGCAGGAAAAATTCGATAAAATTCCAGTCCGCGGCTTTGGCGATAATCAGGTTCTGCGGCTCGCCGACCATGGTCATGACGCCGCCCAGCGCAGTCCCCACGCCAGCATGCATCATCAGGCTGCGCAGAAAGGCGCGAAACTGCTCCAGCACGTCGCGCTGGTGGGCATCAACCTGACTGTCATCCTGCATGCCCGATGCCGGCTGGGAAGAAGCCACCCGGTGATAAATCCCGTAAAAGCCGACGGCGACGCTGATCACCACTGCCACCACGGTCAATGCATCGAGGAAGGCCGATAAAAAAGCGGCCGCCAGACAGAAGGCCAGCGACAGCAGCCTTTTTGAGGGGATGCTCAACAGCAGGCGGGTAAAAATGAACAGCAGCAGCTGCTTCATAAAGTAGATCCCGGCCACCATAAACATCAGCAGCAGGAGCACTTCCAGGTTGGACGCCAGCTCTTCTCTCACGTGTTCCGCACTGGTCATCCCTATTGCTACCGCCTCGAAGGCCAGCAGGCCGCCCGGCAGCAGGGGGTAACACTTCAGCGCCATGGCCAGGGTAAAGATGAACTCTGCCACCAGCAACCAGCCTGCGGCAAAAGGACTCACCATAAAGATAAGCGGGTTAATTACCAGGAAGATAACCAGAGCCAGTTTGTACCAGTCGGGAGACTGGCCTAAAAAATTGCGCCAAAGGGCGCGACGATACGACATTTTCACAACAGATTTCCTTGCCCGTCACATAATTACGCACTAAGTATACGCAAATGGCGCCGGGGAAGGAGCGCAGGCCGCGTTTTTTTAAATGATAAAAATAAAACGGCGATCCCTTTTTTCTCGCCTCGCTGCGCTATCTGCCTCTGTCTGCCTCTGGTATGATGAGTGAATTTTGTAAAAAGCAGTGGAATGGAAAACTCACTATGGTAATAAAGGCGCAAAGCCCGGCGGGTTTCGCGGAAGAGTATATTATCGAAAGCATCTGGAACAACCGTTTCCCCCCAGGCTCGATTCTTCCCGCAGAACGCGAACTCTCTGAACTGATTGGCGTCACACGTACCACCTTACGTGAAGTGTTGCAGCGACTGGCACGCGACGGCTGGCTGACGATCCAACACGGCAAACCGACCAAAGTGAATAACTTCTGGGAAACGTCGGGTCTGAATATCCTTGAAACGCTTGCGCGCCTCGATCACGAGAGCGTGCCGCAGCTGATCGACAATCTGCTCTCCGTGCGCACCAACATCGCCACCATCTTTATCCGCACGGCGTTTCGCCAGCATCCGGATAAGGCGCAGGAGGTGCTCGCCCGCGCTACGGCGGTGGAAGATCACGCCGACGCCTTTGCGCTGCTGGATTACAACGTCTTCCGCGGGCTGGCGTTTGCCTCCGGCAACCCAATTTACGGCCTGATCCTCAACGGCATGAAAGGGCTCTATACCCGCATCGGTCGTCACTACTTCGCCAATCCGGAAGCCCGCAGCCTCGCGCTGGGCTTCTATCACAAGCTGAGCGAACTCTGCGCTGAAGGTCAGCACGATCAGGTGTATGACACCGTGCGTCGCTACGGTCGCGACAGCGGCGAGATCTGGCACCGGATGCAGAAGACCCTGCCGGGCGATCTCTCCATCCACGGCCGATAAAATAAAAAACCTCTCATCTGAGAGGTTTTTTTGCCGGGTGGCGGCTGCGCCTTACCCGGCCTACAAAATCCGCAATATATGTTTGCCGGATAAGCGAACGCCACCCGGCAAACAGGCGATACCGGCCTAAAGGATATTACCCTTAGGTGGGCAGCGCTCCAGCAACTCCACGCTGCCATCTTCGTTCTGCTGTTCAAGCAGAATGTCAAAGCCCCACAGACGATGTACGTGCTTCAGCACCTCTTTGCGTCCTTTATCCAGCGGCGCGCGGTTATGCGGGATATAGCGCAGCGTCAGGGAGCGATCCCCGCGCAGATCCACATTCCAGACCTGAATATTCGGCTCCAGATTGCTTAAGTTGTACTGGGCCGAGAGACGGGAGCGGATCTCACGGTATCCCTCTTCATTGTGGATAGCCGAAATTTCCAGAAAGTTGTTGTGATCGTCATCCAGCACCGTAAACAGGCGGAAATCACGCATCACCTTCGGCGACAGGAACTGGCTGATAAAGCTCTCATCTTTAAAGTCGCGCATCGCAAAATGGAGCGTCTCCAGCCAGTCGGAACCGGCGATATCCGGGAACCAGTATTTATCCTCGTCCGTCGGGTTCTGGCAGATACGCTTGATATCCTGGAACATGGCAAAGCCCAGCGCATAGGGGTTAATACCGCTGTACCACGGGCTGTTGTAAGGCGGCTGGAACACCACGTTGGTGTGGCTGTGCAGGAACTCCAGCATAAAGCGTTCGGTCACTTTGCCTTCGTCATAGAGGTGATTGAGGATAGTGTAGTGCCAGAAGGTGGCCCAGCCCTCGTTCATCACCTGGGTCTGCTTTTGCGGGTAGAAGTACTGGCTCACCTTGCGCACGATGCGCAGGATCTCACGCTGCCACGGCTCCAGCAGCGGGGCGTTCTTCTCCATAAAGTAGAGCAGGTTCTCCTGCGGCTCAGAGGGATAACGGCGTGCTTCGGGAACCGCTTTCTCCTCTTCCCGTTTCGGCAGGGTACGCCACAGGGTATTCACCTGGCTTTGCAGATACTCTTCACGGCTTTTCTGCCGGGCTTTCTCCTCCTGCAAGGAGATCTTCTGCGGACGTTTGTAGCGATCCACGCCGTAGTTCATCAGCGCATGGCAGGAGTCCAGCAGCTTCTCGACCTCTTCCACCCCGTAGCGCTCTTCACATTCGGTAATGTAGTTTCGGGCGAAGATCAGGTAATCGACAATCGAGCTGGCGTCGGTCCAGCTGCGGAACAGGTAGTTATTTTTGAAAAACGAGTTGTGCCCGTAGCAGGCGTGCGCCATCACCAGCGCCTGCATGGTGATGGTGTTCTCTTCCATCAGGTAGGCGATACAGGGGTTAGAGTTAATGACGATCTCATAGGCCAGCCCCTGCTGACCGTGCTTGTAGAGCCGTTCGGTCTCAATGAATTTTTTACCAAACGACCAGTGGGTATAGTTAATGGGCATCCCGACGCTGGAGTAAGCGTCCATCATCTGCTCGGAGGTGATCACTTCGATTTGATGGGGATAGGCGTCCAGACGGTAGAGTTTTGCCACCCGGTCAATTTCCGCCAGATAGGTGTCCAGCAGCTCGAATGTCCAGTCGGGTCCATCGCTCAGACGAGTGGTGTCCTTATTCATGGAATCAATAGTAGCCATTAGCGCGCCCTCGTTGTTGGTAGCTCTCTCTGTCTGGAGAACCTCTTTTCAAGCATAGAACACGCCATTCAAAAGCGTGCTGGTGCGCTATTTTTTTCTTTGCGATTTCCCGTCGCGGGCATGACGAAAAGGGGGTGGGTAACAGCATAATCTGCTGGTTAAAAATGCCGCGCAGCATGAGATGCCAAATACGTCACAGCCCCGTCATAGGGGGAAGGTGTGAGGTAAGTCACCATAAAAAATGCCTATGTTGAATAATATTTTCATCTGGGTTATCAATATGTAACCAGAAGATTGTTCTTTTGCTTATAAATGGAGTGGCTATGCGTGTTGTCATACTGGGAAGTGGCGTCGTTGGTGTGACCAGCGCCTGGTATTTGAGTCAGGCCGGGCATGATGTAACCGTCATCGATCGGGAACCGGGTCCGGCACTGGAGACCAGCGCGGCGAACGCCGGACAAATCTCTCCGGGCTACGCGGCGCCGTGGGCGGCACCGGGCGTACCGCTGAAGGCAATTAAGTGGATGTTCCAGCGCCATGCGCCGCTGGCGATCAGTCTCGACGGCACTCAGTTCCAGCTGAAGTGGATGTGGCAGATGCTGCGCAACTGCGACACTTCGCACTACATGGAAAACAAAGGACGGATGGTGCGTCTGGCAGAGTACAGCCGCGACTGCCTGAAAGCGCTGCGTGCCGCCACCGGTATCCAGTATGAAGGCCGTCAGGGAGGCACCCTGCAACTGTTCCGCACCGCCCAGCAGTACGAAAATGCCACCCGTGATATCGCTGTACTCAAGGATGCGGGCGTCCCGTATCAGCTGCTGGAAGCGAGCCAGCTGGCGCAGGTGGAACCGGCCCTGGCGGAGGTCGCGCATAAGCTGACCGGCGGTCTGCGTCTGCCTAATGACGAGACCGGCGACTGCCAGCTCTTTACCCAGAATCTGGCGCAGATGGCCGAGCAGGCCGGCGTCAAATTCCGCTACAACACCGGTGTCGATAAACTTCTCTACGAAGGGGATAACATCTATGGCGTGCTGTGTGGCGACGAGGTGGTGAAGGCCGACGCTTACGTGATGGCTTTTGGCTCTTACTCTACCGCCATGCTGAAAGGGATTGTGGACATTCCGGTCTACCCGCTGAAAGGTTATTCGCTCACCATTCCGGTCAAAGAGGAGAGCGGTGCCCCGGTTTCAACTATCCTTGATGAAACCTACAAAATCGCGATCACCCGTTTTGACAACCGGATCCGCGTGGGAGGAATGGCGGAAATCGTCGGCTTTAACACTGAGCTGCTGAAACCGCGTCGGGAAACGCTGGAGATGGTCGTTGGCGATCTCTTCCCGCGCGGCGGCTTTATCGAACAGGCGACCTTCTGGACCGGGCTGCGTCCAATGACCCCGGACGGTACCCCGGTGGTCGGGCGGACACCGTTTAAAAACCTGTGGCTAAACACCGGACACGGTACGCTGGGCTGGACAATGGCCTGCGGTTCAGGGCAGCTACTCAGTGATTTGATCTCCGGGCGCACACCCGCTATTCCGTTTGATGATTTAAGCGTTGCGCGCTACCGTCCGGGATTCACGCCGTCACGTCCACAACATTTACACGGCGCGCATAACTAACAAGGAGTCGTCATGTCCCGTCCTGTTCTGGCTCAGATGGATCTGCAGGCCCTGAAGGATAATCTGCAAATTGTCCGTCGCGCTGCGCCCGCTTCACGCGTCTGGACCGTGGTCAAAGCCAATGCTTACGGCCACGGTCTGGACCGCATCTGGAGCGCGTTAAGCGCCACGGATGGTTTTGCGCTGCTCAACCTTGAAGAGGCGATCCTGCTGCGCGAGCGCGGCTGGAAAGGGCCGATTCTGATGCTCGAAGGTTTCTTCCACAGCGATGAACTGCCGCTGTTCGATAAGTACCGCCTGACTACCAGCGTGCACAGCAACTGGCAGGTCAAGGCGCTACAGAATGCGAAGCTGCATGCCCCGCTCGATATCTACCTGAAAATGAACAGCGGTATGAACCGGCTCGGTTTCCAGCCGGAGCGTGTGCACAGCGTCTGGCAACAGCTGCGGGCGCTGAAGAACGTCGGCGAAATGACCCTGATGGCCCATTTTGCCGATGCGGAAAAGACGGAGGGCATTGTCGAACCGATGAAGCGCATCGAGCAGGCAGCAGAAGGTCTGGCCTGTCCGCGTTCGCTTTCCAACTCGGCGGCAACGCTCTGGCATCCGGAGGCGCATTTTGACTGGGTGCGTCCGGGGATCATCCTCTACGGCGCCTCGCCGTCGGGTCAGTGGCAGGATATCGCCAACAGCGGCCTGAAGCCGGTGATGACCCTGCGCAGTGAGATCATTGGCGTCCAGACCCTGAAAGCGGGGGATACCGTGGGTTACGGCAGCCGCTATCGTGCGTCGGGCGAACAGCGGATCGGCATCGTCGCCGGAGGATATGCCGACGGCTAACCGCGCGTTGCCCCTTCCGGTACCCCGGTATGGGTGGACGGCGTGCGCACCGGCACGGTCGGCACGGTGTCGATGGATATGCTGGCGATTGACCTGACGCCTAGCCCGCATGCGGGGATCGGTACGCCGGTTGAGCTGTGGGGCAACGAGGTGAAGGTGGACGACGTCGCTGCCGCCGCGGGCACCGTCGGGTATGAGCTGTTAACGGCGTTAGCGCCACGAGTACCGATCGTCGTTGTGTAACATCGCCCGGCGGCGCGACGCTTGCCGGGCCTACAAAACCCGTAGGCCGGGCAAGGCGTAGCCGCCACCCGGCAAACCGGCCTACTCTTCGGCATCCTCCGCCACGCGCACGCCCACCCTCAGCACCGCGTTATCCTCTTTCTCCGCCACCGTCCAGATCATCCCGGCAAACTCCACCTGGTCACCCACGACCGGCGCGGCACCGAGCTGCTTCTGCACAATCTCGCCCAGGGTCTGCTGGTTATCGCGATACTCCAGCCCGACATCCAGACCGTAAATCATCGCCACGTCGGCAAATTTGGCGTTGGCTTCCAGAATAAAGTCGCCGAAGAAGCGCTGATCCAGCGCCACCGGCGGCGACTGGCTGAAGAGCTTGCCAAGGGCAGGGAGGTCATGCTCGCGACCAATCACACAGAGAATATCTCCCTCGCGCAGCCGGGTGCTGCCGGTCGGGTGCAGCAGGGCATTATCGCGGAAGAGGGCGGCAATGCGCGTCTCGGCGGGCATATGGAGGTCGCGCAGCGAGGCGCCCACGCACCACTTATCGGCGCTGAGCTGGTACACAAACTGCTCCCAGGGGTTTTCAGGGTGAAGATCCAGCCCCACGCGGGAGACCGGCCAGCCTACCGGTGGGATCACCACCTTCGCTTTTTTCGCCGCCCACGACAGCGACGTGCCCTGGAACAGCAGCGACACCAGCACTACGAAGAACGCCACGTTGAAGAAGAGACGGGAATTATCGAGCCCAGCCATCATCGGGAACACTGCGAGGATGATCGGCACCGCACCGCGCAGTCCCACCCAGCTGATAAACACCCGCTCGCGCAGGTTAAAGCCTCTGAAAGGCAGCAGTCCGGCGAAGACCGACAGCGGACGGGCAAAGAAGATCATCCACAGTGACAGCATCAGCGCCGGAACGGCAATCGGCAGCAGATCCGACGGCGTCACCAGCAGCCCCAGCACCAGGAACATGCCAATCTGTGCCAGCCAGGCCAGGCCATCGAAGTTTTGCAGAATGCCAAAGCGGTTGCGGATTGGACGGTTGCCGAGCAGGAAACCGCAGAGATAGACCGCCAGAATGCCGCTGCCGTCCAGGGCCGTGGTAAGGGCGAAAATTAAAATCCCGCCGCTCAGCGCCAGCAGCGGATAGAGCCCGCCCGGGAGCGAGATGCGGTTGATCATCTGTTGCAGCAGATAGCCGCCGCCAAGGCCAAAGAGGATACCCAGACCAAACTGTTGAATGATGTGCCAGGCGAACATCCAGCTCAGGCCGGTTTCATGCTGCTGGATCATCTCAATCAGGGTGATGGTGAGAAACACCGCCATCGGATCGTTACTGCCGGATTCAATCTCCAGCGTCGAGCCGACACGTTCGTTCAGCCCTTTGCCACCCAGCAGGGAGAAGACCGCCGCGGCATCGGTAGAGCCGACAATCGCGCCAATCAGTAACCCTTCCATCAGGTCAAGGTGGAACAGCCACGCCGCCATCATCCCGGTGAGGCCGGAGGTGATTAGCACCCCGACCGTTGCCAGCGACAGGGCCGGGCCCAGCGCCACGCGAAACGAACTGGCCTGGGTGCGCATCCCGCCATCCAGCAGGATCACCGCCAGGGCGAGGTTACTGATCATGTACGCAAACGGGTAGTTGTCGAAGGGGATGCCCCCGATGCCATCAACCCCCGCCAGCATGCCGATGGCGAGGAAAATAACCAGAATGGGGATGCCGAGACGCGAAGAAAACGAACTCAATAAAATACTGCAGGTTACAAGAACTGAACCCAGGATAAAAAGACTGATTATTGCTGCGGCATCCAATGTGTGCGTACTCCCTGCCTGACGCGATGACTAGTAGTAAAACCCTATCATATTAACGCCCCTTACAGGGCGTTAATCCGCCGCTTAAGGGGCTTTTTTTATGCCCGGAGCACCGGATGCCCGCTCAGGGTTAAACGACTATTGCCGGGGGTGTGAACCAGCGTTGCCTGCGCACCGAGCGGCAGGGTAACGGTTCGTTGCTCGTGGCCGAAGTCGAGTCCGCTGATAACCGGCACCGATATCCGGGAACGCAGGTAATCGACCATGGTTGCCAGATCGTATCCGGCATCGTAATCGTTAGGGGTCGCGCCGCTGAAGCTGCCGAGCACAATCGCCTGCTGACGGTTGAGAATACCCGCGTGATGCAGCTGGAGCAGCATCCGTTCGACGCGGAACGGATGCTCATTAATATCCTCCAGCACCAGGATGCCGTTCTCAATGGCGGGCAGCCAGCGGGTGCCGATAAGTGACACGACCATCGCCAGATTGCCGCCCCACAGCTGGCCTTCGCAGACGCACGACGGGCCATCGCCCGGCCACTCAACGGAGTAGGTACTGTTGCTGAGCGCCCGCCAGAAATGGTCTACCGTAAAGGCGTTCAGCTCCGGGGCGCCAAAATTGCCCGCCAGCATCGGGCCGCTGAAGGTGATGACGTTGTGCAGCGCCAGCAGGCCGAGCTGGATCACGGTGAAATCACTGTGGCCGCAGATCAGCAAGGGATCCTGCTGCTGGCGTTTCGCCAGGCCCTCCCAGTCAATCTGTTCCAGCAGGCGGCTGGCGCCGTATCCACCGCGCACCGGCAGCACTATCTGGTCGGCGCCCGGCAGACGGGCGAGGGCGTTGATATCATTCAGCCGCTCCGCCTCGGTACCAGCAAATCGCTGCTGGCGGCGGGGTATAATCGTCTGATTTTGTACCTGATGACCCTCGTCCAGTAATCGCGCCACGCCCCGCTGCGCCGCCTCCTGATTAATGCAGTACCCTGATGGTGCAATGAGATGAAACTGAGACATGGCATTTCCTTGCTGACTTATAAAGCTGAATGTATATATCATGCCGCCTGAGCGCGTCCTTCATCAAGCGGAGGATAGGGTAACAGCGATGAATGACCATAAGGACAGATGACGTGAAATTAAGATGGTTTGCTTTTTTGATTGTGCTACTTGCAGGCTGTAGTTCAAAGCAGGATTACCAGAAGCCGGAATGGAACCCGGAAGTCCCGGTTAAACGGGCGATGCAGTGGATGCCGATCAGTGAAAAAGCCGGTGAGGCGTGGGGAGTCAGCCCACGGCTGATCACCGCCATCATTGCGGTGGAGTCGGGTGGGAACCCGAACCTGGTGAGTAAATCAAACGCGGTGGGGCTGATGCAACTGAAAGCCTCCACCGCCGGGCGTGAGGTCTACCGGCACATGGGCTGGAGCGGGCAACCCTCCACCAGCGAGCTGAAGAACCCGGAACGCAATATCTCTATGGGTACCGCCTACCTGAGCATTCTGGAGCACGGGATCCTGAACGGTATTGAGGACCCGGAAGTGATGCAGTATGCGCTGGTTGTCTCCTACGTGAACGGCGCGGGCGCGCTGCTGCGCACCTTCTCGTCGGATCGCAAAAAGGCGATCGCCGAAATCAATGACATGGATAAAGACGAGTTCTTTGATCATGTCGTCAATAACCATCCTGCCCCGCAGGCCCCACGCTATATCTGGAAAGTGCAGAAAGCGATGGACGCTATGTAATTGGTTGCCGGGCAGCCACGCGCTGCCCGGTGGCGATTAACGCACTTTGTTGGCACGTTCCCGCGCTTCACGCTCCAGCGAGTAGATGATTTTCTGCAGTTCTCGCTCAGGACCCGGCCCGACGTTAAGAAACCGGAAACTCAGACGCGGCGTGGTGATGGTCTCGTTTTTGCTGTCCACCACTTTACGTTCGCTGACGGTAATCAGCTGCGCATCGAAAAAGAAGCGGCCCCAGCCCCCCATATCCAGCTCGATCTGCGAAAAACGCATTCCCTCGACCAGGCCTTCGGGTTTCGCGGTATCCATCAGCGCGCCCATGCCGCCCAGCGACAGATCGTGCAGGCGGAAACGAATGATGCTCTTATCAGGCATTCGGGCTTTGCAGAAGTAGGCCGGATGTAGCGGGGCATTGATGCGGAAGTACTCCCGGCGCTGAATGCACCATACGGAGGTCGGCAGCGGCGAGATAAAAGCAGGCAGCGCCTGGTAGTCACCCTGTTCCACCTTCGGCAGGTCGAACTCGACTTTGGCCCCCTGGGTATCGGCGGCCACGGTGATATTCTCCGCACGTAACACCGAGCGGTTTTCAAACTCCTGACTGCCCAAATCCATGATCAGTCGTTCCGGGGTAGCATCCAGGATTTTGCTGATGAACTGGTTGTTCCCCCAGCTGATACGTACGGGAACGTCATTTTTTTGCAGATCGCGTAATACACCCAATACAGCCAGCGGATTAGTTTTCAGGAACTGCTCACTGTAATTACTCACGCCCCGGGGCTCCTCGTTAGATGACAGTCTGTGGATGCGTTATCGGCAGCGGGCCGCGGAACTTAATACAAACCGGCAATTATTTTTTTCGCCTGAGCCGCAATTAAGTCGGTGTAGTAAAACTGGTTTTCCGGTGATTGCCTATACTTACTATTACCTGCGCTGGGGGTGTCCTGCGCAAGCTTAACTCTGCAAGAGGGCAACACTATGGGTATCATCGCCTGGATTGTATTTGGTCTGATTGCTGGCGTTATCGCAAAGTTCATCATGCCGGGACGTGATGGCGGCGGCTTTATCGTGACCTGTATCCTTGGGATCATCGGTGCGGTTGTCGGCGGCTGGCTGGCGACGATGTTTGGCATCGGTGGCAGTGTATCCGGATTTAACCTGCAAAGTTTTCTGGTGGCTGTGGTGGGTGCCATTCTGGTACTGCTTATCTACAGGATGGTACGACGCGCCTGAAACCGATAAAACGGCTCTTGTTAAGAGCCGTTTTTTTATGGGCAGAGCCTGGACGGCATGCCGGGTGGCGGATACGCCTTACCCGGCCTGGAGGTTACTGCTGTCCGACACTTTTCTGCGTTTCTGTTTCATCGTTGGCCGCTGGCTGGTCGGTGGTAGCCGGTGGCGTTGTGGTGGTCGTTGACGGGTTAGTTGTCGACGGGGTGCTTGTCGCCGCTGGCTGGTCGCCGGTGGTGGATGTGCCATTCGCCGCAGGTTGTGCGCCGGTAGTCGATGGGGTGGTAGTTACCGAACCCTCATTGGCCGCGGGTCGCGTGGCGGGCACTTTGTCGCACGGGTTCGCCTGCGGACAGACCAGATCCAACATTTTCAGCGTCACGCCGTTAGTCCAGCCGAAGCCATCCTGCAACGGATATTCACCGCCGCCGCCGCCAGTGCCGGTGGTGGAGACATCATATTTCTCTACCAGCTTCTGCTCGCGATCGTAGGTGTGCTGCACGTTGGTGAGGAAGCGCCACGTCACATCCATCGCCACTTTATCCTGCCCGTAATTCTGCAATCCTTCGGTGGCGACCCACTGCAACGGCGCCCAGCCGTTAGGGGCATCCCACTGTTGGCCGCTGTTAACGGTGGTGGTCGAAATGCCCCCCGCTTTCAGCAACTGGGCTTCGGCAGCAGAGGCGGTTTTGTCCGCGCGTTCCTGCGAGGCGGCCTTGACGTAGAGCGGGAAGAGCGCCGCGGCGGTCAGCTGATTACGGACCTGTTTGGTTTTCAAATCGTAATCGGCGTACCAGCCCTCTTTTTCATTCCACAGATAGCGCTCCATCGCTTTCTGACGATCGGAGGCCAGGCCCTCGTAACGGCTGGCTGCGGCGCTGTCACCGCCCTCCTGGCTGGCCTTCGCCAGCAGTTTCTCCATCTTGAACATCAGGGCGTTCAGATCCACCGGCACGATACTGGTGGTGCGGATCGTTCCCAGCTGCTGCGGATCGTCCATCCAGCGCGAGCTGAAGTCCCAGCCGGAGGCGGCGGCGGAGCGCAGATCCCGGTAGATCTCGGTTGCCGGACGGCTGGGGTATTTTTTCGCGGTGTTGATATCATCCAGCCACGATTCCGGGCGCGGCGTATCACGATCGTCCCAGTAACGGTTAAGCACGGCGCCATCGTCGAGCTTAACCACCCGCTGGCTGGCCTGGCCCGGCTGAAGGGCATCTACCCCCTCCATCCAGTAGGCGTACTCTTTTTCCATCTGTGGACGGTATTTTTTCAGCGCCTCTTTATCGTGCGTCGCCAGCAGCTCCACCATCAGGGCAAAGAAGGGCGGCTGGGAGCGGCTCAGATAGTAGCTGCGGTTACCGTTAGGGATATGACCCCAGCTGTCCAGTTCGTACGCGAAGTTGTCCACCATACTGGCGACCTTGTCCCAGTGGCCGCTCTCGGCCAGTCCCAGCATGGTGAAGTAGCTGTCCCAGTAGTAGATCTCACGAAAACGTCCGCCCGGCACCACGTAAGGCTTCGGCAGCGGCAGCAGGGAATCCCACTTTCCGGCGCTGGAGGTAGTGCGCGTCAGCACCGGCCACAGACCATCAATGTGCGCCCGCAGGCTCTGCCCGGCAGGCGGCACATATTTTTCCTTCTCGGTCGGCAGGGTGAAGTTCACCTCTACAAAGTGGCGCAGGTCAAAGCCGGACTGTTTACGCTGCATGTGATAGTCGGCAAGGATCGTCTGGGGATCGTTTTTCGGTACTGCATCGGCGAAGGTCTTTTGATCCGGGAAGAGTTTGGCGGTTTGCACATCGTTAAACAGCGGGCCAAACAGAATATCGGGGGCTTGTTTCCGGGCGCCGGACGGTTCTTCCGCATAGCTAAAGGCAGTTATCCCAAGCAGGATGCCGCCAATCGCCAGCCGCAATGCTGTTTGCTGCTGAGGTCTCATCATGGTTGTTCTCCTGGGTTCTCTGGGCAGCGCGACCGCTACCATCAATCACCTGAAAACCTTAGACGAATATTTGTCACTTCGCGTGTCGGAGGTAACACTTTGCACAAAACCAGACTATTTACCGTTGCGTATTTAGCCCCCTGAATCACCGTCATAAATATAGTAGTGGCGCGATTTATTTATCGCATAAATAACCACTAATCACGCAGATCACATAAAGGGAAAATCATAACTTCTTAGCGAGAAATCATAATAGATTGCTCTGGAAGGGATATGGAAATTATGTCGGCAGCTACAACGAAAGGACTGAAAAATACAGGGAGAGACCTGAAATGTCGGCAACGGAAAAATTAACGGTAAAAGAAAAAATAGGCTACAGCCTCGGCGATGCGGCCAGCCATATCGTCTTTGACTCCTCAGTGGCGATCCTCGCCTATTTCTATACGGATATCTACGGGCTGCCGCCCGCAGTGATGGGGACAATGTTTTTACTGGTCAGGCTGCTGGATGCCATCACCGACCCGATAATGGGGGCGATTGCAGATGCTACCTCCTCACGCTGGGGACGCTTTCGTCCGTGGCTGCTGGCGATCTGCGGCCCGTTCGCGGTCAGCTGCGTACTGGTCTATACCATCCCGTCCTTTTCTGACAGCGGTAAAGTGGTCTATGCCGTGGCGGCCTATATCTTTATGACCCTGATGTATACCGCCATCAATATTCCTTACTGCTCGTTGGGCGCGGCACTTACTTCCGATCCGCGGGAAAACCTCTCTTTGCAATCCTGGCGTTTTGCCATCACCCCCTTGGGCGGCGCCCTGGGCACCGCCTGCATTCTGCCGCTGGCGGATTATCTCTATCCTCAGGATCGCGCGAGCGGCATTCAGATGGCGATGGCCATTTTCGGGGTGATTGGCTGCCTGATGTTTATCATCTGTTTCGCCACCACCAAAGAGCGCGTCCAGCCCATCAAAGAAGAAAATCTGAATGTCGTCCGTGACGTCAAAATTCTGTTTCGCAATGAGCAGTGGCGCATTCTGTCCATTTACAACTTCATGATGCTGGTGGCGGTGGTGATCCGCGGCGGCGCGGTGGTCTATTACGTCAATACCGTGCTGCGTCAGGGCTCCACTATTATCTCGCTGTTTATGCTGGGTGGGATGATCGCCTCAATGCTGGGCTCGGCGCTGGCGCAGCCGCTGGGTTCCCGGTTCTGCAAAATCAAACTCTCATTCTGGATAAACCTGCTCAACGCCGGCCTGGGCATCGTCTGCTTCTGGTTGCCGGTGCAATACTGGCTAATTCCGCTGGTGGCCCATTTTCTTATCCAGACGGTGCAGGGCGGAAACGGCGCGCTGCAGTGGTCCATGATCACCGACGCCAATAATTACGGCGAGTGGAAAACCCAGCGGCGAATTACCGGCATGAATGTCGCGGCCAATATTTTTGTCATTAAATTAGGCGTGGCTGTCGGCGGCGCTATTCTGGGCTGGGTTCTGGCCGGGTTTGAATATAAAGCCAGCGCAGCGGTGCAATCCCCTCAGGCGGTGCAGGGGGTTGTCTGGTTATTTACCCTTATCCCCTCGCTCTTTTATCTGTTGACCGCGCTGGCAATTAAATTCTACCGCCTCGATGAACAGGTAATGAATACCGTGGTGACGGATTTAAATAACGGAAAATTTGCAAGGCCCTAATGTACCAGTGGAATCAACAATAAACTCACAGGATGGAATCTATGCGTATTCATTATATTGCGCTGCTGATCAGCGCCTCTATTCCGGCGACCACGCTGGCGGCCACCCAAACGGACAGCATGGAGGCGAAAATCGCCCGGCTGGAAGCCAGTCTGGCAAAAGCCGAAGCCCAGATTGCGCGCTTAGCGCAGGCGCAACAGACTCCGGCGGTGAATGTTGTCTCAGCTGAACCCCCGACGTCGCCAGCGCCGACGTTAACCCTGTCAGGCTATGGCGATCTGCGCTTCTATGGCGATGTGGAGTTCAATATGGACGCCGCCAGCCGCAGCGGCAGCCTGACATCCATGCGCACCAGTGCCAATAAGGACTGGGCCCCGTCAAACAACGAGCGCTGGGATATCAATGGCCGTCTCCTGCTGGGGTTTGACGGCTATCGGCGAATGGACAACGGCCAGTTTGCCGGTTTCTCGGCGCAGCCGCTGGCGGATCTTACCGGCAAGATGAATCTGGATGACGCGGTCTTCTTCTTCGGCCAGGAGAACGACTGGAAAATCAAAGTCGGGCGCTTCGAAGCCTACGACATGTTTCCCCTCAACCAGGACACCTTTATCGAATACTCCGGCAACACGGCGAACGATCTCTACAGTGACGGTTATGGCTACATCTACATGATGAAAGAGGGGCGCGGGCGCAGCGACAGCGGCGGTAACTTCCTGCTGAGTAAAAACCTCGGTAATTGGTATTTTGAGGTCAACACCCTGCTGGAAAACGGCAGCTCGCTGTTTGTCGATAAGCAGTACCATGGCATGGACCTGGATAACGATAAAAACGTGGCCTACGTGCGCCCGGTTATCGCCTGGTCAGAGGGGCGCTTCACCACGGCGCTGGCTATGGAGAGCAACCTGGTGAACAACGCTTACGGTTATCGGGATGCAGAAGGTCACTGGATCGATCAGTCCGATCGCACCGGCTATGGCCTGACGATGAACTGGAACGGGCAAAAAACCGACCCGGATAACGGCGTGGTGGTCAACCTCAACACCGCGTACATGGATGCCAGCGACGAAACTGATTTCACCGCCGGGGTGAATGGTCTGTGGAAGAACATTGAGCTGGGCTACATCTACGCCCATAACGAGATCGACAGATTCAGCGCTGCCGGGCTGAATGACGACTGCGATGGCGACTGCTGGATCACCCATCCGGGCGATTACGATATCCATACGCTTCACGCGTCGTATCTGTTCCCTGACGTAATGAAAATGAAAAACTTCAATGTTTATCTCGGAGCCTATGCCTCGTGGATCGATGCTCACCCGAAAGAGGGTAACGGCGACACCGACGCCCGCTACGGTGGCCGCCTCCGTTTTAAATATTATTTCTGATCGTCTCCCAGCCAGACCTCCGGCACGGTCTGGCTGGCTTGCCACATCTGCACTACCTTCATAACGAGTTCAAATGAAAGGGAGTGCCAATGAAATCATTACCTCAGATCCTTCCAGCCATTCTGCTGCTTGTCGGCTGCGGAGCGAATAATACCCCGCCGCAGGTGCCTGTTCCCGGTAAAACCACCTCCACTACCCTCAGTACCCTGGAGACGGGGGCCCAGGTGATCCAGTCCCGACCGCCGGTGGAGGCTATCAGTGCCTATCTTGACGGTTTTCATTTTTACAACGGGGATAAAAACGGGCAGATGGAGGCGCATCACTACGTGACGGTACTCAATGAAGAGGTCATGCAGGCGGTCATCTATGACGGCAATACAAAGGATGCCCGGCTGATGGGGGTCGAGTACATCATCAGCGAACGCCTCTTTAACAGCCTGCCGCCGGAGGAGAAAAAGCTCTGGCACAGCCACCAGTATGAAGTGAAATCGGGCAGCCTGGTGGCACCCGGCCTGCCTGCGGTCGCTGACAAGGCGCTGATGAATAAAATCGTCAACACCTACGGCAAAACCTGGCATACCTGGCACACCGACAGGGATAAGACCCTGCCGCTCGGCATACCTGCGCTGATGATGGGCTTTACCGGCGAGGGACAGCTCGATCCCCGGCTGCTGGCGGATCGCGATCGTCGTCTGGGGATCGATACGCAGCAGATCAAAGCCCAGCGTGCCGACATCGTGGCCCATCCGGTAGCGGAAGGGGCAAATGCCTGGCAGCGCGGCGAGGTCATTCAGCTTAAACGCGTGCAGGGCAGCGGCGAACACGGGCATGGGGACACTACCCATTTCGGCACGTCCGAGCAGAGTCAGCAGAAACACCTACCCTGATGAGGAGGCGATATGAAGATTCATCATCTTAACTGTGGTTGTATGTGCCCGCTGGGCGGCGCGTTGTTCGACGGTTTCAGCAAGGGGCTACATGCGCACCTGGTCTGCCACTGCCTGCTTATCGAAACCGACCATGACGGACTGGTGCTGGTGGATACCGGTTTTGGGCAAGGGGATGTACGCGATCCCTCCCGGCTGTCGGGCTTTTTCCGGGCGCTAAACAATATCCAGCGTCGGGAGTCCCTTACGGCGCGCGCTCGCGTCGAGGCGCTGGGCTTTAGCGTGGCGGATGTCCGCCATATTGTGCTTACGCACCTCGATTTCGACCACGCAGGTGGGCTGAGCGATTTCCCTCACGCGCGCATCCATTTAATGCAGCAGGAGATCGACACGGCGCAACGGCGCCATAGCTGGCTGCAACGGGAGCGCTATCGTCCCGGGCAGTGGAGCGGTATCTCTGGCTGGGAGGGATACCAGGTGCAGGGCGAACGCTGGTTTGGCTTCGATGCGGTGACGGCGTTACGCGGTTTGCCGCCGGAAATTTTGCTGGTGCCGCTGGCCGGGCACACGCCGGGGCATGCAGGGATCGCCATCAGCCAGCCGTCCGGGTGGTTGCTGCACGGTGGCGACGCCTGGTTCTATCGGGATGAGATGCGCCAGCCGCAGCGCCATTGCACGCCGGGGCTGCGGTTTTACCAGTGGATGATGGCGATGGACAACGGTACCCGGCGGCACAACCAGCAGCGGCTGCGGGAGCTCTCCTGCGCGCATGCCCACGACATCACTTTTTTCTGTAGCCATGACGCACGGGAACTGGAGAGCCTGGTGACACAGGCAAAACAGCTCTAATTACCGCAACTTAGGCGTGGCCTGCTCTGGCAGAAGATCGTTTAAAAATCATACTGGATATTTGAACAGGTATTTGTATACTATTAGAGCAAATTACCCGAGTAATGTATGAGTGAGGGGTGAAACCTATGGTAATTCCTGTTGAAACTTTCCAGTCCAGTGGCCAGCTTGCCACCATCAGCAGTCGCGAAATCGCGAAGCTGACCGGTATTGCTCATACCGAGGTGAAGCGCATGGTAAAAAGCCTGGAAACGGCGCAGCGTCTTTCGCAGCCGGTAACGGCCAGCCTGTATGAGCGCGAAGGTGAAATGCGGCAGGAGTTTTTGCTGAACAAACGGGACTCCCTGCTGACGGTTTCGCGTATCTCCCCGGGCTTTACTGCCGCCATGCTCGATCGCTGGCAGGAGCAGGAGAGAAACGTCAATATTCCGGACTTCACCAACCCGGCAGCGGCGGCGCGCGCCTGGGCCGAGCAGTATGAAAAACGCCAGCGTGCTGAGGAGCAGCTAGCCCTCTGGGCACCAAAGGCGGCGTTCTTTGATCAGTTTGTTCAGGTCAAAGAGTCGCTGGGCTTCCGTCAGCTCTGTAAGATCCTCAAAGCGAAAGAGCCCCAGTTCCGGGAGTTCCTGCTTGAGCGGAATATCATGCAGCGCGTCGGCGGTAACCTGGTTCCGCCGCAGCACCACATCGATGCGGGCTATTTTACCCTGCACAGCGGCGTGGGCGAAAACGACCGCACCTGGTCTCAGGCACGCTTTACCGCCCGCGGCGTGAAATGGGTGGCTGACCTGTGGGCTAAACACCTGTCAACGCTGGCAATTGAAATGCCTCGCACGGAGCGCACCGAAGGCGCCCCTGTCCAGCAGAGCTGGCTTTAATCTCTCCTGTAAAGCGAACCGGTCAGATCTCCTCTGGGGTCTGACTGGCTTCACGCAATGCCCCCGGCGACTTACCGACAACCCGCTTAAACGCCCGGCTGAATGCCGCCAGCGAACTGTTGCCGAGACGTAACGCCACGGTTTCAATCGCCTGTTTCTCCTGCCCGATATAGTGGATCGCCAGCCGCATCCGCAGTTCGGATATTTTGCCAGCGTGCGGGTTAAGCCGGTAGCCGCGGACGCATAACGAAGCCGTAAACTGGCTAACCAGAGAGGCTTAGGGTTAGCCAGATTAATATTACTGGCACACTTCAGCTTCATTATCGTCACGCCGATGTTGTGCAAGCGTACAATAATATAAAAAATGGCTGGCTTAATTTTGTATAAGGGAGGGGTATTATTTTTCCTTAACCATTTTTTTAAAACGTTCAATAAGATTTTTATATCTGGCGGGTTGCGCTGTAAAAATAGTGGCATATTCCGCGATCGTATCAGGTGAAACAAACAGGAAGGTATGGGCTTCCTGTAATTGCTCAAACGTGGCGTTAACCGACTTATCGCACGGAGGCTGGAACAGGGCACAGTGAGATTTTTTCGAGGCGTAAAACAGACGAACCGTTACGCTCGGGGCCCCGTAAAGCTCTTCACAGATAAAAAGAAGGTGGCCTCGTTTCGCGTTTTCATCGCGTTCAGTTGCCTGAAATTCTCCCTTTACCGCACGCAACACCCCGTTGGCGATCGCCATCGCGCTGCCACTACTCAGGCCGGGGATGAGCTGCTGTATAATTTGTGTATCAACGTTAACCCCACTGTTTTTGATTGTTAGTATGTTCCTGTTTTTCTGCACTTCAACAAAAAAAGCAGACTTACCCATCAGGGAGCACCATGCCTCATAGTCAAAAAGTGATCTACCCGATTGATTCATCGCGCTGGACATGGCTGCAAACAACACCGCCACGCTGGCAAATAATTTTTTGGTGCGTATGGTTAATTCAGCAGAGGTTAAGACAAAGAGAATATTTCCACTCTGATTTATTCGCAGCAGGGCATGTTTTTCAGTATCGATGGCACAGTCCAGTACCATCAGACCCCGATGCTTTTCTTCCAGCTCCGGTGATACAAAGAGATAGTTATCCAGGGGCGCTTTTCCTGCGTCTACATATGTATCCAGATTGGTATCGATAATTGGTTCAATATTCATAAAATAACTCTCTTATACTTATTAAGTGTAGAAATAAAATACGCGCGAATGATTTAAATTTATGATGGGCGTTATATTTTTTGAGTAAAATCCTATGCTGTTAAATATGCGCTGAATAAAATAAGGAAAATGTGATGAATGTCGTCATTCCTGGGTTTATATAATTAAAAGTGATCAATTTTATATTCTTAATATCTTTTATCTATATTAATAGAACGATGTATCACGCAAAATGATCTTTTCCGCGCGGGCTGGGACGAGGCAAGGCCGGAGACAGAGAGGAAAAAGCCCGGAACAGGGCTGCTGTTCCGGGCTTTTTAGAGGAAGGGCTATCGCTGCGGTTCCGCCTGTTTCATCGGAATCAATGCAATCACTACCGCACCCAGCACCAGGAAACCGGCCACCATAAAAATACCGGCGTTAAAGTTCCCGGTGAGATCTTTCATCATCCCCATCAGCAGTGGGCCCAGCGCGGCGCCGGTCATCCCGGTGGCGTTGATCACTGCAATACCTAAGGCGCGGGCACGCAGAGAGATGGAACGATCCGGGGTGGTCCAGAAGATCACCATGGCGGCAAAGGCCCCGGCCGAGGCCATCACGATGCCAGTGAACTGCAGCATCGGATCGGTGCTGGTGGCGGTGAGGATCCAGCCTGCGGCGGCAAAGAGGTACGGCAGCAGGGTGTGGACTTTACGCTCGTTGCGCTTGTCGGAACGTTTACTCCACCAGACCATTGCCACAATGGTACAGACCTGTGGAATGGCGCTCAGGATACCGATAGTCACGTTACTGCTCTCCTCGCTGATGCTGCGCAGGATCAGCGGCGTCCAGACGCTCAGGGCGCTCAGGGTGTTGGTCAGGCAGAAGTAGGCGAGGGTGTAAAGCATGATAGTGGGCGTGAACAGCTCGCGCATCAGGCTACGCTGCTGCGGCGCCAGGGCGGCCTGCTCCCGCAGCTGCTTACTCTCGGCGTTCAGGCGATCCGCTTCCAGCATCTCCTTCAGGCAGGCTTTATCATCCTGGGTCAGCCAGCGCGCTTTATCCGGGCTGTCGTCCAGCCAGAACCAGACCACAAAGCCCAGAATGACCGACGGGAAGCCTTCGAGCAGGAACAGCCACTGCCAGCCCTTCAGGTTCATCACCCCATCGAGGTTGAGAATATAGCCGGAAGCCAGCGAACCCAGCGCCATGGTCACCGGCATGGCAATCATAAACAGGGCGTTAGCGCGGGCGCGGTAGTGCGCCGGGAACCAGAACGTTAAATAGAGTAACAGCCCCGGCAGGAAGCCCGCTTCGGCAATCCCCACCAGCATACGCAGCACGTACAGGCTGTTAGGGCCGGTAGCGAACATCGTGGCGGTGGAGGCGATCCCCCACACCACCATCAGAATCGCAATCCAGCGGCGCGCGCCCACTCTGCTCAGCATCACGTTGCTGGGGATCCCGCAGATGACATACATCACGTAAAACAGCGTGGTTGCCAGTCCAAACATGGTGCTGGTGAGGCCCAGATCTTTGCCCATCGTCAGACCGGCAAAGCCGATGTTGATGCGATCCAGATACGAAAAGACGAACAGAATGAACAAAAAAGTGATCAATCGCCGGAATAACTTTTTGATCACCCGCTGTTGACGCGGATCGAGCGTGTCGTCAGCAGATGCAGGCGGAGCCAGCACGCTAGCGCGTGTTTGCTCCATCGATGGGCTCTCATTCATGAAATGCTCCACATAACGGTTAGAGGTAGTGTTAGCCCCGTTTGACGCGGGGTGTTTTTATAATTAATTGATAAGCAGGTAAATTTTAAAATAAAAGCCGATAGCCAGCGGGCAAGAGGATTACCCGGTGCACGCGATGCAAACACGTGCGCTAACGTATAGGAAACCGCAGGCATGGACGTCAATATTCTGTTTAAAAAATGATACGTAATTGTTAATCTCGTAGCGTTTTCGAATCATAATGCGATATCGACGGCTTTTGCGGCGCAACGCGTTGTTAACAGCAGGGGGCAGGGTGCGATCGGGCTATAGCGGGGGATAAATAGCGGGTATAATTGCGGTCAATGCATTACTTCTGGAACGTCATTTCATGAGTCATACGAACACATCGTCAGACAGCGGCCCCACTTTTCACCGCGAAGAGTTCCCGTTCTACTGGATAGTTAACGTCTACGCGCGTTATACGCAAGTGATGGAAATCACACTGAAAAAGGTGCAGCTTGATGTGTCCCGCTTTCGGGTGCTGATGATTACCGAGCAGTACGGTAAGGCCAGCATTTCGCAGATCGCCGAATTCGCGATGGCCAAAATGCCCACCGTCACCAAAATCGTTGGTCGCCTGCGCGACGATGGCCTGGTGACCACCGCCAGCAGCGTGCAGGATGCCAGAGTGACCGAAGTGATGCTCACCGATGCCGGACGCGAAAAAGTGGCCGAGGCACACCGCCTTACCCGCAAGGTTTTCGAGAAGGGTTTTAAGGGCATGACCGTGGCCCAGCGGGAAAAAATGAACCTCTCACTGTCGAAGGTACTCGACAACCTCAACGCGCTCTGAATAGTTCCCGCAGAGAATTGCGGATTTGTGACAGCCTTAAAAATTTAAGGTAAGTCACTGTAAAGTATAATATTATAAAAGAGCCGCTCTGATGACCAGAGCGGCTCTTTTTTCATTTCCGCGCCGCGTTTATTGTTATTTATCATCATCCTAAGCCTCTCTCCATGGATTGTTAGAAAAATGTTTCAGTGTTATTTTTTCGTAAAATTAACGTGAAATATTACTTGAATATTCATCTAAATCTTCCATGATTGACCAGAACAAACGTGGGTCGAACCGCAGCGAAGAGTGCGTCACCCAAATATGATTCGTTTTTTCTGGTTAAGGTGCAAATTATGCAACCTGTTACTGAGAGCAATGGTTTTGTCACCCGATGTACCCTCGGCGAGGGCGATCTCCGCTTCGCGGTAAAAGACACCCTCGACATCGCAGGCTTTCCCACCCGTGCAGGCTGCCCGGCACTGGCCGCAAACCCGGCGGCGGAACAGCATGCCGACGTGGTCGCAACCCTTCTCGGGCAGAAGTGCATCCTGACCGGAAAAACCACCCTGCACGAGCTGGCGTTTGGCGTCACCGGGATCAACCCCTGGGCCGGCACGCCGGTTAACCCGCTGTTTCCTGACCTGATCCCCGGCGGCTCCTCCAGCGGCTCTGCCGCAGTGGTGGCTGCTGGTGAGGTGGATTTTGCGCTCGGCACCGATACCGGTGGCTCGGTGCGCATGCCTGCCGCCTGCTGCGGCATCCTCGGCTTAAAACCGACTTACGGCGCCGTGAGCCGGGCAGGGGTTATGCCCGCGCAAAGCTCACTGGACTGCGTGGGGATCTTCGCCCGAGAGCCGGGCGTCCTGCGTGACGTACTGACCCGACTGGGGCTGCCGGTTGACGCGCCGCTGCACAGGATGCCCGCCATCGGCTTTATCCCGTCGGCGCTCATCAGCATCGATTCCCTGCTGTTGAACTTCCTCGCCCAGGCCGACCTGCAACCGCGTCAGGCTGAATTACCGCTGCTGGGGGATGCCCATCGCGCCGGGTTGACCCTCATCAGCCATGAAAACTGGCAGGCTTTTAAAACGCTACTGCGTGACGACAGGGTCTCTGCCGACGTCGGCACCCGCATCCGTGCCGGGGCCGGGATCGATGCCCGTGCCCTTGAGGCCGCAGAGGCTATCCGCCGCACATTTACCGCCCAGGTGGATGACCAACTGGCGAAAACCCCGTTGCTGGCCCTGGCAACCCTGCCGGAACTGCCGCCCACGCTGGAAGAGGCAAAAGATCCGCTCAGCGTAGTGAACCTCACCCGGCTGGTGCGCCCGTTCAACCTCAGCGGCCACCCGGCGCTGACCCTGCCTGCGGGCACGCTTGATGGCCGTCCGGTGGCGCTACAGCTCGTTGCCGGCAATGGGCAGGAGGGGCTGCTGGTGCAGGCGGCTGAATGGCTCTCTGAGCGACGACGCCGCTAACAATCCCGCTTTACCGACAGTTTCAACACTAACTCAGTGAGTACCACTCATTGCGGCAGCACTCGTCTCTCTGCGGGCCGCACACTCTTTTGGGAGGAAGCTATGTCTGCCGTTCATGTTCGTGAGGAACTCGTTCCACTGCTGAATGAAGTCGCCACCCGCAGCGCCGATTTTGAGCAACAGCGTCATATCTCGGACGACATCATCGCCCGCTTTAAGCAGGTGGGCGTCTACCGCGCGTTAGTCCCCAAAATCTACGGCGGCGAGGAGTGTACCCCGGCACAGTTCTGTGAGCTGATCGAGCAGATTGCCACCGCTGATGGCTCCGCAGGCTGGGTCGCCAGCTTCGGCATGAGCCCCTTCTATCTTGGGGCGCTGCCGCCGGACACCCTGAAAGAACTCTACCGTGACGGCCCGGACGTGGTCTTCGCCGGCGGTATTTTCCCGCCGCAGAAAGCGGCGCTGGCGGATGGCGGCTACCGCGTCTCGGGTCGCTGGGGCTTTGCCAGCGGCAGCATGGGGGCCTCGGTCTTTGGCGTCGGCATTATGCCGGAAAGCGGCGAACCGCTGCCGCGCATGGCGGTGCTGCCCCGCGACAGCGTGCAGATCGATCCGGTCTGGAACACCGTCGGCCTGGCCGGAACCGGCAGCCACGATCTGTTGGTTAACGATGCGTTTGTGCCGCAGGAGTGGACCTTTGTGCGCGGCGGCGCCCTTAACCTGGAGGGGGCGCTCTATCGCTACCCGGTGCTCTCCCTGGCCACCCAGGTGCTCTCGGTGGTGGCGCTCGGCGTCGCCCGCGCGGCACTCCATGAAATCTATGCCATTGCCCATCGTCAGCAGTCGGTGACCGGCGCGCCGCGCCTCGCGGAACGGCCGCAGGCGCAGATGCAGATAGCCCGCTGCGAAGCGGAACTGCGCTCCGCCCGGTCCTGGTTTTATGAGGCCATCGACGAGGTGTGGCAGTGCATCCTTGCCGGGGATGATCCTGCCTGCGCGCAGATCAACGCCCTGCGGCTGTCATCCACCCACGCCACCCGCGTGGCCGCTGAGGTCACCCGCCAGGCGCTGGCACTGAACGGCATGGGCGGCATCACTATGAAAAGCCCGCTGCAACGCTACGTCCGCGACACCATGGTGATCACCCAGCACGCCTTTATGGGCGACCTCTCTTATCTCAACGCCGGTATGGTCTATTTCGGTGGCCAGCCTCTGCCGGGTTATTTGTAATTTTCACCAAAGGAGCAACAGATGAGCCAGACAACAACCTTACGCGTGCTGTTTTGCATCGGCGTGAACCAGAACTTCTTTGATGCCACCCCGGCAGAAGCCAAACAGGTGTGGGGTGCGTTCGGCGTGATGATGAAAGGTATCGACGAAACCCAGGGCATCCGCGTCATCGGCAACATGGATGATGACCGCCTGATGGTCGGGCCATCCACCACCTCGCCCTGGACCACCTACGTGCTGGCCGATGCCGACAGCCTCGACAGCGTGGTGGCCGCCTGCAACCTGTTCCGCACCACTCCGGTGGGCGACGGCGAGAGCAAGCTGTGGAAGTACTGCAAGATCGAAGCCCGCGTCGGGCGTGAGCTGATCATTCAGTAACGGAGCACACCATGAGCCCACAGGATGCGCTGCGTTTACAGCAGCTTGAGGATCAGCAGGCCGCCCGGGTCTGTATCAGCACCTACATGCGGCTGTGCGATCGCCTCGACAGCATGGAGACGGTACAGGCCATCGGCGCCCTGTTCAGCGCAGACGCCTGCTGGGAAGGGCTGGGTGAACCCTACGCCACCCGGCTGGGCAGACATCAGGGGCGCGAGGCGATTGTAGCGATGATGGCGGGCTACGTCCGCACGCCCGCGCACTTCGCCCTTAATGGCCACTTTTTATGCTCCGAGGCGCTCTGGCACGAGGCCGACGGCGAGCTGCATGGCCGCTGGCAGATGCTGCAAACCTCCGCCTTTACCGCCGGTGGCGCGCACCTGAATGCTGCCGAGCTGCAGATTATTTTCCGTCGCGAAGCCGGGGAGATGACCATGCACCATTTTACCACCCGCAACCTGTTCAGCAGGCCGGTAAGCCACTGGCATGCGGCGGATGCGCTACCTGTACCGGACAAAAACTAAAACGCCGACCACGCGCAGGAGAAAGATTATGCAGTGCGACCAGATCATCAATGTCAAAAATATCGATACCACGACGCCGACGGCCCCGAGCCGGGAAGCGATTGCGGCTCTGGTGAAGGCGGATCGTGTCCATACCTCGCTCTACACCTCTGACGAGCTGTTCCAGCTGGAGCTGGAGCGCATTTTCACCAAAACCTGGGTCTGGGTGGCGCACGTCAGCGAGATCCCGGAGTCCGGCAGCTTCAAAACCACCGAGATCGGCACCCAGCCGGTGATCGTGGTGCGCGACCGCAAAGGCGCCATCCACACCCTGCTGAACCGCTGCCGCCATCGCGCGGCCACCGTCTGCGAACACCGCAGCGGCAAAACCAACAGCTTCGTCTGCCCGTACCACGGCTGGGGCTATGCCCTCGACGGCAGCCTGCGCGGCGTGCCGCACCCGGAAAGCTATGCCGACAGGCTTGAGAAGAACGAGCTGGGGCTGGTGTCGCTGCGTACCGAGCAGTATGCGGGCATGGTTTTCGCCACCTTTAACGAGCAGATCGAACCGCTGGAGGATTTCCTCGGCGCGGCGAAGAAGTGGATGGATCTCTTTATGAAGCAGGGGGCGGGCTACCCGATCAAAACCGGGCCTGCGCACCGCTTCCGCTTCCCGGGCAACTGGAAAATTCAGCTGGAGAACACCACCGACGGCTATCACTTCCCGGTGGTGCACCGTTCTTTCCTGAGCTCCGTCGATAAGCAGACCGAAGAGATGCTCAACTTCGTGGACGGCAGCGGCTATGTCGAAGATCTCGGCAACGGCCACAGCGTCATGGTGATGATCCCGGAACTGGTGGATCTGGAGGCCAACCTCGATGCGCCCATCCCGGAGCGCTTTATCGGGCTGGCGGACGAACTGCGAAAAGATCACGACGAAGCGCAGGTCAGACGCATCGTGCGGGCGGTGGGCGGCTCCGGCTTCAACCTCAACCTGTTCCCGAACATCGCCTGTTCAATGGCCTTCTTCCGCGTCCTGCAACCCATCTCAGTGATGGAAACCGAAATTCATCACGCGGTGATCACCATGGACGGCGGGCCGGAGATCGCGAACCAGGCGCGGCTGCGTCTGCATGAGCACTTCCAGGGGCCGATGGGCTTTGGCACCCCGGACGACTCCGAGGCCTGGGAGCGCGTGCAGCGCGGAGCCACCGCGGGGGATGACCTGTGGATCATGCTCAACCGCGGCCTGGCGGGGGAGTACCGCACCGATGACGGCCTGCGCAGCGACGTCAGCGCCGAAACCGGGATGCGCGCGGCCTACCAGCAGTGGAAAAAATTGATGACGGAGAGCGAAAAATGATGACGCCAGATTCTGTGCTGTTTGCGGCGATGTCCGTAATCAACCTCGAAGGCGATCTGCTGGACCAGGGCGAGTTCAACGCCTGGCTGGATCTCTGGCAGCGCGACGGCCTGTACGTGGTGCCCATCGACCCGAACGAAACCGATTTTAAAAACACCCTTAACTACGCCTGCGACGATCACCACATGCGCGAGAAGCGGGTGAAGCGCCTCTACAGCGGAGAGTCCATCTCCACCACGCCGCGCGCCAGAACCCTGCGCACCCTGTCGCGCTTCCGCCTGCTGGAGTCCCGCGAGGATCTGATCGTGGTGCGCGGGGCGCAGTCCCTGTGGGAGCACCGCAAAGGCCACAGCCGCCACTACGCCGCGGACATCACCTGGCACCTGGCACCGCAGGAGGGCAGGTTGCTGATTACCCGGAAGGTGATCCGCCTGGTCAACAGCGACGATGTGCTGCACAGCATCGGCTACATCCTCTGAGGAACTCCCCATGACGCAAACCGTATTAGTGACCGGCGCGGCCGCCGGTCTGGGCAACGTGATTGCCGCTCACCTGCTGGCGCAGGGGTATCAGGTGGTGCTGACCGACGTTGATGTGGCCCGCGCCCGGGAAGCCGCGGATCGTCTCGATGACGGCCAGGGCAAGGTGCTGGCGCTGGGGCTGGATATCTGCCAGCCGCAGGATTTTGCGCAGGCGCTCGACGCGACCATTAAACGCTTCGGCAGCCTGGAGGTGCTGGTCAACAACGCTGCCCTGACCCTCGCCACCCCGGTGATGGAGATTACGGTGGAGGAGTTCGACCGGGTGATCGCCACCAACCTGCGCGGCACCTTTGTCGGCTGCCAGACCCTGGGGCGTTACTTCGCCAGTCGCGGCTACGGCCGCATCATCAACCTCGCCTCGTTAGCCGGGCAGAACGGCGGCACCGCCTCCGGCGCCCACTACGCCGCCTCGAAGGGCGGCATTCTGACCCTGACCAAAATCTTTGCCCGGGAGCTCGGCAAATCCGGCGTGACGGTGAACGCCATCGCCCCGGGTCCGCTGGATCTGCCGATGGTTCACGCCCTGGTGCCGGAAGAGAAGATGGCCGGTCTGCTGGGGATGATCCCGGTCGGCCAGTTAGGGGAAGCCGGGTTTGTTGCCCAGGCGGTGGCTTTGCTGGCATCAGAGCAGGCGTCGTTTGTCACCGGGGCGACCTGGGACATCAACGGCGGTCTGTTTATGCGTTAAGGAGCCAACATGCTGACATTACAGGTTATCAGGCGGGAGTTGCAGGGCGAGGTGCTCCTGCTGACGCTGGCGCATGCTGACGGGAACGATCTTCCGGCCTTCAGCGCGGGGGCGCATATCGATCTCCATCTGGCAGACGGCCTGGTGCGTCCGTACTCCCTCTGCGGCGACCCGCAGGATCGCCGTCACTACCAGCTCGGCATTCTGAAAGACAAAAAGTCTCAGGGCGGCTCCCTTGCCGCGCATGCGCTCAACGTTGGGGATTACATCCAGGTCAGCGATCCGCGCAACCTCTTTGCGCTGGAGGAGACCGCCAGCCATAGCCTGCTGATTGGCGGCGGGATCGGTATCACCCCGATGCTGGCGATGGCCGCCGAACTGCACGCCAGCGGCCGCTCCTTCAGCCTGCACTACTGCGCCCGCACCCGGGCCGGGGCGGCGTTTATTGCCCAGTTGGAGCAGGCGGCCTGGGCCGACCGCGTGCATCTGCACTTCAGCGACACGCAACGCCTGAATCTGAAGGCGGTGCTGAGCGACGTCCCGGCCAATACCCACGTCTACACCTGCGGTCCGACCCGGCTGATGGATGCGGTCACCGACGAGGCGGCCCGCCTCGGTTATCGCCCGGAGCAGGTGCATCAGGAGTGCTTCAGCGCCGAAGTCGTCACCGGTGGTGCGGCCTTTGAGGTGGTCGCGGCCGCAAGCGGCATTACCGTCCAGGTGCTGGAGAACCAGACCATCGTCGAGGCGCTGGCCCAGGCCGGGCTGAAGGTCTGCGTCTCCTGCAAACAGGGGATCTGCGGCAGCTGCCTGACCGACGTGCTGGAGGGAGAGCCGGACCATCGCGACAGCTACCTGACCGACGAAGAGAAAGCTGACGGCGATCAGATGTTGTTGTGCTGCTCCCGGGCCAAAAGCGCCCGTTTAGTCATCGATCTGTGAGGAAACCCTTATGACACTGCAAACCGAATTTCGTAACGCGATGGCACAGCTGGGGAGTGCGGTCTCGGTGATCACCACCGACGGCCCGGCGGGTAAATTTGGTTTTACCGCTTCCGCCGTCTGCAGCGTCACGGACTCGCCGCCGACGCTGCTGGTCTGTATGAACCGCAACTCCTATGCCAACGCGCACTTCAAGCAGAACGGAGCGCTGTGCGTCAACGTCCTCTCCAGCGACCACCAGGATCTCTGCGGGGTCTTCGCCAACGCCAGCCTGCGATCCGAGCAGCGTTTTGCGTATGACTCCTGGCAGGTGATGGCCAGCGGCGCGCCGGTGCTCAGCTCGTCGGTCGCCAGCTTCGACTGCCTGATCGACACCTGTCATGAAGTGGGCAGCCACTCCGTTTTCTACTGCCAGGTGCAGGCGATACGCATCAGCGAAGCGCCGCGCGGGCTGGTCTACTTTAACCGTCGCTACCATGCCATCGGGCATGATGTGGAAGCGTAAAACCAACCATAAGGGTAACGCTGATGAGCAATGTCGTGACTGAAAACCGCAACGCTGCGGCTGCCGTTCCACACGATGCCGGACAGATGCGCAAGCTGGTGTTCGCCTCGGTACTGGGTAATGCCCTGGAATGGTATGACTTCTTCCTCTACGGCACCGCCGCGGCGCTGGTGTTTGGCCCGCTCTTCTTCCCGGTGGGCGGCGACCCGATGCAGGGCACGCTGCTGGCCTTCTCCGGCTTTGCGGTGGGCTTTCTCGCCCGTCCGCTGGGCGGGATTGTCTTCGGTCATCTTGGGGATCGCTACAGTCGCAAGATGACGCTGATCATGACCCTGACCCTGATGGGGGCCACCACCTTTGTCATCGGCCTGCTGCCGACCTACGCGCAGATCGGCATCTGGGCGCCGCTCTCCCTGATCACGCTGCGCTTTTTACAAGGCGTTGCATCGGGCGGCGAGTGGGGCGGTGGGGTGCTGATGCTGAGCGAGAACGCGCCCGCGTCCCGTCGCGGCTACTTTACCGCCTGGAGCCAGATGGGGGTCTCCGGCGGGTTTGTCCTCTCCGCCTTCGCCTTTTACCTGGTGCAGAAGCTGCCGGAAGCGGAGCTGATGAGCTGGGGCTGGCGCGTGCCCTTCCTGCTGAGCATCGTCATCTTCCTGGTCGGGGTCTATATCCGCAAAAACATCCGCGAGAGCAAGGCCTTTACTCAGGCCAGACCGGAAGAAAAACACGAGAAGATCCCGCTGATGGTGCTGGTGCGCGAGCATCCTAAGGCGCTGATGCAGGCCATCGCCCTGCGCCTGCCGGAGAACGGCGCCTCCTATATCTTCTTCACCTTCTCGGTGGTCTACGCCAAACACATCGGCATCGGTACCGGGGAGATCATCAGCGCCGTAACCCTGGCGATGCTGGTGGAGTTCTTCTCGATCCTGTTCTGGGGGGCGCTCTCGGATCGCATCGGCCTGAAGCCGGTCTACTACATCGGCGTCATCGGCCTGCTGGTAATGGCGTTCCCGTTCTTCTGGCTGCTCTCCACCGGCGACTACGGCTGGATCATGCTGGCGATGCTGCTCGGCCTGCCGTTCTGCCACGGGGCGATGATCGGCACCCAGCCCTGCATCATGAGCGACCTGTTCCCGGTGCGTGTGCGCTACTCCGGCCTGGCGCTGGGGCATGAGGTGGGCTCGATCTTCTCCGGCGGCCTGGGGCCGATGCTGGCGGTGGCGCTGCTGATGCATTTTGACGCCTCCTGGCCTGTCTCCCTGCTGCTGATGGCCTATGCCCTGCTGGCGTGGATCGCCCTGCGTAGCCTGCCGTCCACGAATAATAACGAGGTAACGAAATGATTGATAAACGGATTGCCGCCACCGACGGTGCCGTGGCGGACATTTTCGACGGCGCGGTGGTGATGGTGGGTGGATTTGGCGCCGCCGGACAGCCCGCCGAACTGCTGGATGCCCTGATCCGCCGCAGGCCGCGGGATCTGACCCTGATCAGCAACAATGCCGGGAACGGCGACTACGGTCTGGCGGCGCTGCTGAAGGCTGGCTGCGTGAAGAAGGTGATCTGCTCCTTCCCACGCCAGACAGACTCCTGGGTCTTTGACGACCTCTACCGCCGCGGCGAGGTCGAGCTGGAGCTGGTCCCGCAGGGCAACCTCGCAGCGCGCATTCAGGCGGGCGGCAGCGGGCTGGGGGCGATCTTCACCCCCACCGGGTTTGGCACCGAACTGGCGGCGGGCAAAGAGACCCGCCATATCGATGGCAAAGATTATGTCCTTGAGTACCCGTTAAAAGCCGATTTCGCCCTGATCAAAGCCCTGAAGGCCGACCGCTGGGGCAACCTGGTCTACGACAAAACCGGGCGCAACTTCGGGCCGATCATGGCCGCCGCCGCCCGCTGCACTATTGCCCAGGTGAGCGAGATTGTCGCCCTCGGCGAGCTCGACCCGGAGGCGGTGGTGACGCCGGGGATTTTTGTCCAGCGTTTGGTGACGATCGCGCCGCAATGCCTGCGGCAGAGTGCATAAGGAGAGCCCGTGAATAAACTGACCCATCAACAGCTGGCCGAACGCATTGCCCGCGACATCCCGGAAGGGGCCTACGTCAACCTCGGCATCGGCCTGCCGACGCGGATTGCCAACTATCTGCCTGCGGACCGCGAGATCTTCCTGCACAGCGAAAACGGCATTCTCGGTATGGGGCCTGCGCCGGAACCGGGCTGTGAAGATCCAGAGCTGATTAACGCCGGGAAACAGCCGGTGACGCTGCTTGCGGGCGGCTGCTATTTCCATCATGGCGACTCCTTCACCATGATGCGCGGCGGCCACCTGGATATCTGCGTGCTGGGGGCCTATCAGGTCTCCGAACGCGGGGATCTGGCGAACTGGAGCACCGGCGAGCCCTCTTCGATTCCCGCCGTCGGCGGGGCGATGGACCTGGCGATTGGCGCGAAGCGCGTCTATGTGATGACCGAACATCTGACCCGTCAGGGCGACTGCAAGATTGTCAAAACCTGCACCTATCCGCTGACCGGCATGGCCTGTATCGACCGGATCTACACCGACATGGCGGTGATGGATATCACCGATCGGGGCATTGTGATACGGGAACTGTTTGGCGACGTGACGGCGGAATACCTCCAGTCCGTCACCCCGGTGGCGCTCACCTTTGCCCTGAACAGCGAAACCGAGGAGGCGTGAATGGAGCTTGAATATCGCCTCGACGGCCCGGAAGCGGCCCCGCTGCTGGTGCTCTCCAACTCCCTCGGCACCACCTGGCAGATGTGGCAGGGGCAGATGGCCGATTTTACCCGCCATTTTCGCGTGCTGCGCTACAACACCCGCGGGCATGGTCGCTCTCCGGTTTCGGCTGGGGGCATCACTCTCGACTCGCTGGGGCAGGACGTGATTGCCCTGCTGGATCGACTCGATGTTGAGCTGGCCTGTTTTTGCGGTATCTCGCTGGGCGGCATGACCGGGATGTGGCTCAACCGCCACGCCCCGTCGCGTTTTGATCGCATCGTGGTGGCGAACACCGCGGCAAAAATCGGCGAAGCGAAAGGTTGGCAGCAGCGCGCCGCAGCGGTGCGCCAGCAGGGGATGGCCCCGGTCGCCGGTACCGCGGCGGAACGCTGGTTCACCCCGGCATATCGCCAAAGCAATCCCGGCATGGTGAAGCTGCTGGTTGACGGTCTGGCCGACACCCCAGCCGAAGGTTACGCCGCCTGCTGCGAAGCGCTGGCAACGGCGGATCTCCGTGATGAGGTGGCGGCCATGCTGCGCCCAATGCTGGCTATCGCAGGGGATGATGATCCGGTCACCACGGTGCAGGACGCCCAGTGGATCGCGGCCCAGGCGAAGCAGACAGAATATGTGGCGTTACCCGCCTCGCACCTGTCGAACGTCGCCTGCCCGGACGCATTTAATCAGCAGGTGCTGACCTTTTTAACCCGCAGGAGCATGACATGACCCTCACTATAGAATCCCTGGCCTGCTGGCTGGTGGACATTCCCACCATCCGCCCGCACAAGCTGTCGATGGCCACCATGGGTTGCCAGACGCTCACCATCGTCCGGATGCAATGCGCGAACGGCGTTACCGGCTGGGGCGAAGCCACCACCATCGGCGGCATGAGCTACGGCCCGGAAAGCCCGGAGGCGATCAAATCCGCCATTGAAACCTATCTCGCCCCGCTGCTGTGCGGCCAGTCGTTCAGCGGCGTGGCGCAGCTCGCCGACAGGATGAACGCCCACGTAAAGGGTAACACTTTTGCCAAATCCGCCCTCGAAACCGCCTTCCTCGATGCCCAGGGCAAAGCGCTGGGGCTGCCGGTGAGTTCACTCCTGGGCGGGGCGCTCACCACGCGTCTGCCGGTGCTCTGGACCCTGGCGAGTGGCGACACCCAGAAAGATATCGAAGAGGGTAAACGCCTGCTGGCAGAGGGGCGACACAACACCTTCAAGCTGAAAATCGGCGCCCGCGGGCTGGAGGTGGATGTCCGCCACGCCCTGGCGATCAAGGCCGCGCTGGGCGACGAGGTGAGCGTGCGGGTGGACGTCAACCAGGCCTGGGATCTGACCACCGCTATTAAAGGGATGACGCAGCTACAGGCGGGCGGGATCGACCTGGTGGAGCAGCCGATCCCGCTGTGGGATCGGCAAGGGCTTATCACCCTCAGCCAGCGTTTTGCGGTGCCGATCCTCGCCGACGAAGCGGTGGCCACCAGCCATGATGGCTACGCCCTCGCGAGCGGCGGCTTTACCGGGGCGTATGCCCTGAAGATCGCCAAAGCGGGCGGCCCGGCGCAGGCCCTGAAGCTGGCGCACGTGGCGCAGGCGGCGGGCGTGGCGCTGTACGGCGGCACCATGCTGGAAGGGACACTCGGCACCGTCGCCTCGCTGCACGCCTGGTCCACGGTGAGGATGCAGTGGGGCACCGAGATGTTCGGCCCGCTGCTGCTGAAGGATGACATCGTGGTCCGTCCGCTGGATTTCAGCCAGGGAGAGGTGACGTTACCGCAGGGGCCGGGGTTAGGCATTGAGATCGACGAAGACAAGCTGCGTCATTACGCCCGTCAATAAAAGGAAAACGCGATGCTTTTTAAAGTGGAAATGACCGTCAACATCCCGTCGTCGCTGCCGGCGGCAGAGGTGGAAGCGATCAAGGCGAAAGAGAAAGCCTACTCCCAGCGCTTACAGCGTGAAGGCAAGTGGCCGCACATCTGGCGCGTGGTCGGGCAGTACGCCAACGTCAGCATTTTTGACGTGGCGGACAACCAGGAGCTGCACGACATCCTGACCGCGCTGCCGCTCTACCCGTGGATGGAGATCAGCGTGCAACCTCTGTGTACGCATCCCTCATCCATTCATCACTCGCAATAACAACAAACGTACCCTACAAAGAGGAATATGCAATGTCTGTGAATCCCGTACATCAAACCGAACTGGATACCTTACTCGCGATCAGCAGCGGCTTAAATTCCACCGGCGGTAACGAACGTTTAAAGAACATCATGCACCAGCTGCTGAGCGACCTGTGCAAGACCATCAAGCAGTTCGACGTGACGGATGAAGAGTTCTGGATTGCGGTGAACTACCTTAACGCGCTGGGCGGACGCCAGGAGGCGGCGCTGCTGGCGGCGGGACTGGGTCTGGAGCACTATCTCGATATGCGCGCCGACGAGAAGGAAGCCGCATTCGGTAATGACGTGGGCACTCCGCGCACCATCGAGGGGCCGCTGTACGTCGCCAACGCCCCGCTGAGCGAAGGCTTTGCCCGTATGGACGACGGGAAAGAGCAGGGCGAAACCCTATGGTTGCAGGGCCAGGTGACCGATCTGAACGGTAAGCCGGTGGCGGGCGCGATCGTGGATATCTGGCACGCCAACACCCTTGGCGGCTACTCGTTCTTCGACCCGTCCCAGAGCGAATACAACCTGCGCCGCCGCGTGCGCACCGGGGAAGATGGCCGCTACGCCGTGCGCAGCATCGTGCCGTGCGGCTACGGCTGCCCACCGGATGGGCCGACACAGAAGCTACTGACTGCGCTTGGCCGCCACGGCAACCGCCCGGCCCACGTACACTTCTTTGTATCCGCGCCGGGGTACAAGCATCTGACCACCCAGATCAACCTCAACGGGGATGAATATCTGTGGGATGACTTTGCCTTCGCGACCCGCGCGGAGCTGATTGCGGACCCGGTGAAGGTGACGGACGCGGCTGTGGCGCAGGCGCGGGATCTCGCAGGGGAGCATACGGAGGTGAACTTTAACTTTACGCTGGTGGAAGCGGCGGAGAGTGGGGAAGAGCAGCGAGGGAAGCGGGCGCGGGTGATGGAGTAGGTCCGAAAGGTTAGAGGGCCGGGCCGCACTAAGCGGGCCCGGTTTCTGTATATGTTCAGGGGAGAGACTTGCGCGCCTCCTGAGATATACAGTGCACAAGGTCAGGGCATCGCGAGACGATCGTTCATCTCTTCAAATAACGCGATCAACTGATCTGCAACGACTCTGACTCGCCGGGAGTGTGCCAGGTCTGAGTGCATAACTAACCATAATGTCTGATCCACACCGATATCTGAATTAACGCAGTGCAGCGCGTTTTTCCTCGCCATAAAATGCGGCAAAATCCCAAGCCCCAGACCCGCTGAAACGGCTGATAATTGTGCCGCCAGCGTATTCGCCTCTACCCGGCAGGGCCTGCCCCGCAGCATCCGTGTTACCCACCGCGCAGCGGGCAGGTGCTGATGAGATTCCGACCAGCCAATATACTGCCCATGACTGAGCAGTAACTCAGTGGCCTTACCCTGCCATTGTTTTAAATATGTCCGGTCGGCGTAAAGCCCAAATCCCACGGTGCCAAGCCGCTTCAGCGTCAGATTTCCGCTGTCGGGTTTAACCATACGTATCGCTAAATCGGCATCCCTGCGGTGCAAATTGACCGACGACACGCCGCTGAGTACTTCAACCCGCAGATCGGGATAGCTATCCAGCAGCCCTGTCAGCGAAGGAAGAATAAAATGCGTGGCCAGGTTGTCGGATGTCGCCAGCCGAACAAGCCCGGCGACGTTAACCTGTAATTTTGCAGACTCTCCGAAGGCGAGCCCTGCACTTTCAAGCGCCTCCGCCCGCTCCAGAAGCGCTTCCCCGTCATCCGTTAACCGATAGCCGCTCTGATGTCTGCTGAATAGCGGTACTGCCAGCGCGCTTTCAAGCCGATCCAGTCTTCTTGAGAGCGTGGCGATACCCATATTCATGGCCTCCGCTGCGCCACTCAGCGTCCCCGCGCGGGCAATGGCCAGAAATACCCGCGTATCGTCCCAGTTAAAATCTGCTTTCATATTTTCCGATTATGGAAAACGGCTCTCCGTTTTCAGCTCTGTTTTATCACTTATCGCAGGATGATACTGCAATCCTCACAAGGAGATAAACATGCAAAAACGTAATCTGACTTCCTCCCTCACGGTCTCTGCGCTCGGTCTGGGTTGTATGGGTATGAGCGAATTCTATGGGCCACGTGACGACGAAGCATCCCTGGCAGTGCTGGATAAGGCGCTGGACCTGGGGATAAATTTCCTCGACACGTCTGATACCTACGGCCCCTGGCACAACGAGGAATTACTGGGGAAATTCATTAAAACACGTCGGCCCGCCCTGAAGCTGGCAACAAAATTTGGCATTGTGCGACAGCCTGGCGAATACAACAGAGAGCTCTGCAACAGACCTGACTACGCGCGCAAAAGCTGCGAAGCGTCGCTTAAACGCCTTGGCGTGGAGCATATTGATCTCTACTACGTGCACCGTATTGACAGCAAAACCGCCATTGAAGAGACGATGGCCAGTCTGGCGGAGCTGGTTCAGGAGGGGAAAATTGGCCACATCGGGTTATGTGAGGTTAGTGCAGAGACGCTCCGGCGCGCTCACGCGGTTCATCCTGTCGCGGCGGTTCAGACAGAGTATTCCCTCTGGAGTCGTGAGGCCGAGGCCAGTGTTATTCCACTGTGTAAAACGCTTGGGATAGGGTTTGTGGCCTATTCGCCCCTTGGGCGGGGCTTTCTGACGGGCAGATTTCAACATGAGCCGGTACCTCAGAATGGCGATTTTCGCAGTACGCTTCCTCGCTTCCAGGCAGAGAACCTGGCAAAAAATCACTCACTGGTGGAGGTAATAACCGCCCTTGCCCTCAGTAAAGGCTGCACCCCCTCACAGATTGCGCTGGCCTGGTTACTTGCTCAGGGAGACAACATTGTGCCCATCCCGGGCACCTGCAATCTCCAGCACCTTAGCGAAAACGCCGCGGCGCTTGATCTCCAGCTCAGCGGTGACGAGCTGGACGCGTTGCGGATCGCGCTATCCACTCTCCCGGTTGTCGGAGAACGCTATACGCCAGAAGGGATGAAGGGGGTAGGAGCCTGATTTTGCTCCTACCCGTACCGCTTCAGATATTTCCCCGCTTTCTTTGAAGAGTATTTATGAGATGAACGATACTGTATTACAGGTAAATCCGGTGCCAGCGCGCACCTGGTTAGCAGTAGCTGCGCTCGGGATAAGCGCGTTTTCGATTGTCACCAGCGAACTTGCACCCGTAGGTATGCTCAGCGCGCTGGCGGAGGATTTTAATCAGCCTGAATCCGGGGCGGGGCTTGCGGTGACAGCTTATGGCTGGGTAGCCGCACTGGCCGCCCTGTTATCCGGCGCGATGCCGTCGCGCATATCGCGTAAGGCTCTGCTCGTTGGACTGATGCTTTTTCTGGCGCTCTCTTGCCTGGCCGTGACCCAGGTTCACACGATGAGTCTCTTTATGACGGCACGTATGGCGGGGGCGCTGGCACACGGTGTTTTCTGGGCGTTGATCGGCACAGTGGCTGTACAGCTTGTTCCGCAAGAGAGGCTTGGTGTGGCTACCTCCGTGATATTTGGCGGCGTTTCGGCGGCCAGCGTGATGGGCGTTCCATTGGCCAGTTTTGTTGCAAACATGACCGGTTGGCGCCATGCATTTACGATGATTTCCCTGCTGTCATTGGCTGCCGCCTCTCTCTTATTCTGGACGCTCCCGCCTATAAAGGCGCCCCAACCACTGAGGCTGAATGTGTATCGTGGGCTGGTTAAAAATCCGGTGCTTCTCACTCTCTATGGCGCGACTGCCTCTGTAATTTCGGCGCACTTTGCGGCATTCACCTATCTTGAGCCTCTGCTGACCCAAACCCGGGATGTACCAACGTCTTCTGTTTCTGGGCTGTTACTGATTTCAGGCCTCTCCGGACTGCTGGGGAATATCATTGCCGGTAAACTGATCGATAGACACATTAAGCTGCTGATTTTGATCGCTTTGCTCCTCAGCGCAGGTGCGTTGGGGATGCTTGGTATGAAGATTGTTGCCGCACCTCCGCTCTGGCTCACAGGCATGCTCCTGGCCATCTGGGGCGCCGCTATGGCAATTGTGTTTGTCGGGTTGCAGACCCGGCTGCTCCGTTGCGCGAAAGATGCCGCCCAGCCTGCATCAGCCATCTATGTTGCCATTTTCAATGCGGCCATCGGTACGGGGGCACTTGCCGGTGGGCAGGTATCGGCAAGGGTTGGTCTTCAGGAGATGGTGTTACTGGCTGCGGTTGTTATCCTGGGCAGCGTAGCGCTGGTTGTAATGTTAAAAAGCTCAGAAGGAGAACCTTCATTCTGAAGCAGCGTTATCGGGTTTTAACCCAAGGAGAGACGCGTCAGAGGACGCGTCGATAATCTGAAGTAAAGGTGCGCATAGAATAGAATTCACCTGCACAATCTCCTTTATGGTCAGGGCCTGGGCAAAGTGGCAGTGTAAAAAATCTATTGCCTGACGGATATCGGCCCGCAAAAAGAGTTGATGCGAGCCTTTCACGGTGCGCTCGCCGTAATGCCGTTTTGTCGTGCCACCTTCGCGTCTCCCACAACCTGAAGAAATTTCACGGCTAAGCAGTATTTTACTATAGCGTTTGCTGTTGATTCTTAAGATAGTTATTGAGCTAAGTAATATAAGGGAAGAAACGATGTTGACGAAGATAAATACCGGGCACCCCGCGTCCGCCACGGACGAATTTCGGGCCGGTATTACTGCCTGTCTCCCTACCATTGCAGGCTACTGGAGCATTGGCTTTGCGGCGGGGGCGATAGGCACGCTCTCCGGGTTTACCACCGGGCAAATCGCGCTGTTGGCGAGCGCCCTCTACGCCGGTTCGGCGCAGTTCCTGTTTTACTCACTCTGGGCCGCAGGGGCGGAAATGGCCTCCGTGGTGCTGAGCGTGCTGCTGGTCAACCTGCGCTACCTGCTGATGAGCTCCTCCATGAGCGTTTTTTTTCGTGACTACACCACATTGCAGAAAGTGGTCAGCGGGCTGTTGCTGACCGACGAAACCTTTGGCGTGGCGGTGCAGCGCGCCAGCCCGCAGGGCAAAATCAGCTACCCCTGGATGCTGGGGCTGAATATTACCGCCTGGCTGAACTGGATCATCGCCTGTGTGGCCGGAGCATGGCTGGCAACCACGCTGCCCGCCTCGCTGATGGAGGGGCTGGGCTTCAGCCTGGTGTCGATGTTTATCGGCCTGATCCTGATGATGTGGTTTGCCAGCCGCAGGAAGATCCTCGAAACCATCAATATTGTTATCGCGGTGGCGATCACGCTGCTGACTGCCGGGAGTAGCTCGCTCAGTCTGGTGGTCATTCTGGCCGCATCCCTGGCCGCCACGCTGGCGACGCTGCTGTTACGCGCCCGGAAAGGAAAATAAGATGGAAAGAAATATTCTGCTGGCGATCCTCGCCTCGGCGCTGGTCACTGCCCTGATGCGTACCGTGCCGGTTTTGTTGTTATCCCGTTTTCGGCTGCCGGAGGTGTTGCTGCAGTGGCTGAGCTTTATCCCCACCGCCATCATGGCCGCCCTGGTTGCCGCCGAACTGATGAGTAAACCTGCAATGACCGATTCGGGGATCAGCATCTCGCTGCTGGCGGCAGCGTTTGCCACTCTGGTGGGCATTCTTACCCGCGGACTCTTTGCCACGGTAATTGCGGGAGTGGTGGCGTTTTGCGCGGCGGGGTATTTTTTAGGCACTTAATCTGCAAAAAATAAGGCCCGATTGTTGGGCCTGTTGCTGGAAGCTACGCTCAGATGTCGGGTTATTCTCGCCCAGATGATGCATTTAGTTTTTTGCGAAGCAGGGTGGCAGAAGATCGTTTTTTAACTGCAGCCAGTTCGGCTTTAAGATCGTGAATATATGCCTCTGCACTGATGCCGTGAGTGTGCAACTCCGCAGATGCTAATGCCTGAAATACTCTCTTTTCCCTGTCACCAGGGGCAAGAAGCGCGGAATGTTCGTGCTTATTGCAATACGACATAGCAGGCTCTCCCTTCTGTAACTCTCTTGTAGGCATGGACATCTCCCTGTATCAGTGGTCGCGGCGTTCTTTTTGGCAACCCTGTGTGCGGATTGTAGCGCGGTACATTTTTTAACCCAAGCAGAACGTCATAGATCTCTTCCAGAGAGGTGCGGCGCCCCTTATCCACCACGCCTCCAGAAGCCGCCTGAAAAACAAATCCCCCGATGTGAAGTTTCTCTGCGTGAGCGATTAAGGCCAGGGAAACTGATTGCAAAACAACAGCGCTGCCTAATCCTTTGAATTTAATATGACGAAAATCAGCCAGGCCCCCCATACCGTCGAAAGTATCAAAACAGACTTCTGCCATTCCATTGATCGGGAATGGAATGGCTGGCGGCATTTCATATCCGATCCGAGTAAATGTCGCTTCATCTAACAGACTGCCCACAATCACGGTATATACCTCGTGACCAGCAACAAAGACGTAGCTGTGATGAACCCGATGATCGTAGACGAATCTTTTTCTCCTCATACCATAATCGTCAAGAAAAACCTCTTCTTCTATACGCACTTATTGCTCCCTGCATACAACGCCTGATAGTTCCCTGGCACAATGGCAAATGTGCCGCAATGCGGTCACTTTATGACCGTGATTGAAGTATGAAAACCCACAATCGGGTATTACATGGATTTACTTTTGGCTTTGCGAGACCTCTTCCAGAAAGGCCAGCCGGGCACTTTCGCTTGCCCGGCCTACACTTTGCGCCGACGGGTGATACAGTGAATAGAGGCAATCACTGAACAGGGAGTATGCACATGTACGAACACCCGCTTCGCAATATCATTAAGGCGTGTGACAGGGCGATCTTAGCCAAAGATTTTGATTCGCTGATGGAGCACTACGCCGACGACGCCGCGCTGGTGGTTAAGCCCGGTATGATCGTTAAAGGTAAAGACAATATCCGCAGCGCCTTTATTTCCATTTCTGATTATTTCCAGGATCAGCTCGTTGTGAAGCAGGGCGATATCCAGATCATTGAAGGCGGAGGAGATGCGCTGGTGATCATGGAATCCCAGCTTTTTTACCCGGATGAACAGGGCGCTACAACAGAGATCACCCGGCGTGCAACCTATGTATTCCGTCTGGAAAATGACCGCTGGCTGTGCACCATCGACAATTCCTACGGAACGTCAGTGTTAGATGCTGAATCCACCTGATGGTTTTTATTTACTGACCGGCGTGACCAGGCCAACGCTGACGATGCCTTTATCCCAGATAATCTGATGCAGGGAGGTCTGGATAATGCTGACGATGGGTTTAGGCGTGAGCAGCGCCCAGCAGATGCCGCCTGGCTTGCGTACCGAGCGGTAGGTCACGCCCGTCTCACCTGCGACGCGCAGCCGGGCGCCAAACTTCTGCGGTTCGCTGTAGTCGGTGGGATGGTACCAGGGATGGGAATCCGGCAGGCCGGTAATGTCGGCAAAAGTGCAGCCGCTAAGCTCGGTCTCCAGACAGCGGTACTCGAAGCGCTCGAACTTTAACGCCGGTACGTTCTGCCAGTAGCGTTGGCAGTGATAGACGATTTCGGCCAGCGCCGTCTCCTTGCTCTCCCCGAGGTAATAGACACCATAATCGCCGTTAGAAAAGCGGCTGCCGTCCGGGTTAACGTGGGTGAAGGCGGCCATCGCATAGTGCGCCCCGCGGATCCCCAGCACCCACTCTTCACGCGGTAACAGACTGAGATTGCCCACCTCCTGCGACAGGCGCGGGTTGGTGAGCTTCTGGATCTCATACAGTACATCGAACGCCTCGGGCGTGGCGACATCTTCAAACACATAAATGGCAGGGTACTTGGTGTGCAGCAGACGGTAGCCCCTGACAGGCATGACTGCGGTACGGGGAATGTCAGGATGGATCATCCGGCCAGGCCCCCGCGCAACACGTCCACCCGTTTCGCCACTTCATGCAGGTTGCCAAACTCACCGCCTTCAATCAGCGACAGCGGCGTGGCGCCGTTGAAATAAGCATTGTGGTTGGCCATGGTCATAAAGCCGTACACGTTCTCGGGGTTACTGAAAACAATACGCAGCGCCGAGTGCATATTCAGCAGATAGCTGATGCGGGTTAGCTGGTCATGGCTCAGGGAGGCGGATTTAGTCTCGCCGTGACGATACTTATACAGCGCCGCCCGGGAGAGTTGCAGGATGTTTTGCTGCTGTTCCGGCGTGCAGCCCCACTTATCAAGAATGTTCATTGCGGCCCGGATGGCGATCAGGTCGCGATCGCCGCGTGTGTCAGAGGCCGCATTCAGGTGTCTGGTCATAGAATGCTCCCGCTACGGGTAAGGTGATTTTGTCTCAGTGTGGACTAAAAATATCATTTTGTCTATGCAGAGACAGAATCACCGAGCCGGGCAACCCACCGGATCGGTGACGGTGTGAGAAGAGATTAGAGGGCGCGGATCTCTTTTGAGCGCAGACTCAGGCGGACGGGCACTGATTTGTACGACGGCGTACCGCTCTCTTTATCGAGATAATCCAGCGGTACCAGCACGTTCGCTTCCGGGTAGTAGCCAGCAACCGTGCCAGGGGCAATGCTGTAGGCCACCACGGTGATGTCGTCCAGACGCTGCTGTGAGCCGGGGAGGGCGGTATGAATATCTACCCGATCGCCATGCTCCAGCCCCAACTGCTGCATATCCTCTTCGTTCATAAACAGCACGTCGCGCCGGCCGAACACGCCGCGATAGCGGTCATCCAGGGCATAGATGGTAGTGTTGTACTGGTCGTGACTACGCAGTGTAACCAGACGCAGCACGCGCTCGCCTTCGCCCGGGCTGTTCTCGCTCACACCCTCAAACAGCGAAAACATCGCCTTGCCGCTGGCGGTGGGCCAGACGCGCTCCGTGGGCGGCAGCGGCATACGAAATCCGCCCGGCACCCGGATGCGGGCGTTGAAGTTCTCAAAGCCCGGCAGCGTCTGCTCGATAGCGTCGCGAATGCGGTCGTAATCCTCCACCAGACCCAGCCAGTCGGTTTTGCTGTGGGGCAGGGTGGCGTGGGCGATCCCGGCGACAATGGCGGGTTCCGAGCGTAGCCAGGGAGAGGCCGGTTTGAGCTTGCCGCGGGAGGCATGCACCATCGACATCGAGTCTTCCACGGTGATTGACTGCTGGCCGCTCTGCTGCATATCCAGTTCGGTGCGCCCCAGACAGGGGAGAAGATATGTCTCTTTCCCGACCAGCAGGTGGGTGCGGTTCAGCTTGGTGGCGACATGTATGCTGAGATCGAGACGTTTCAGCGCCGCAAACGCCCTGTCGTGATCGGGCATCGCCACCGCAAAATTTCCCCCGAGGCAGAGGAGCACTTTGGCCTCGCCGTTGATCATCGCCTGCGCCGCCTGTACCGCATCGTGGCCGTGGGTGGCTGGTGGGGTAAAGCCGAACACCGTGCCCAGCCGGTCCAGAAAGGCCGCGGTCGGTTTTTCGGTGATCCCCACGGTGCGGTTGCCCTGCACGTTGGAGTGACCGCGTAACGGACAGATGCCCGCGCCGGGTTTGCCAAAATTGCCGCGCAGCAGCAGGAGATCGGCGATCAAACGCACATTGGCGGTACCCTTGTTATGCTGGGTGATCCCCATGCCGTAGGTGATGATGGTGGCGCTGGACTTAGCGTAGAGGCGCGCCACGTTCTCCAGATCGGCGCGCTTCAGGCCAGACTCGCGCTCGATGGCCTCCCAGCTCGTGGCGGCGATATCGGCGGCAAAATCGGCAAACCCCTGGGTGTGGGTGGCGATAAAGTCATGATCCAGCGCATCCAGCACCAGCAGATGTTTTGCGATACCTTTTAACGCCGCGGCGTCGCCCCCGGCTTTAACCTGATAGTACGTCGAGGCGATATCGGTGGCGCTGTATGTCGCCATCTCTCTGACATTTTGCGGATCGGCGAAGCGCTCCAGCGCCGTTTCGCGCAGCGGGTTAAAAACGATAATCGGCACGCCCCGGCGGGAGAGCTCGTGCAGGGTGCCCATCATCCGTGGATGGTTGGTGCCCGGGTTATGGCCGATGGAGATCACCAGCTCAGTATGGTCGAAATCCTCCAGCGAGACGGTGCCTTTGCCAATCCCGATGGAGCGGGGCAGGCCGACGCTGGTGGCCTGGTGGCACATATTAGAGCAGTCGGGGAAATTATTGGTGCCCAGCTGGCGGGCAAACAGCTGATACAGGAAGGCGGCTTCGTTTGACGCGCGCCCGGAGGTGTAAAACTCCACCTCATCCGGGGGGAGCCCGCGCAGCACCTCGCCGATACGGGCAAAGGCTTCATCCCACGCCACCGGAAGAAAAGTATCGCTCTGCGGATCGTATTTCATGGGATGGGTCAGGCGCCCATAGCCTTCCAGCTCAAAATCGCTTTTTGACCACAGGGCGCTGACGGTGTGCTCAGCGAAAAATTCAGGGGTGACACGCTTTGTGGTCGCTTCCCAGGTCACCGCCTTGGCGCCGTTCTCGCAAAACTGAAAGGTGGATTTGTGTTCTTTGTCGGGCCAGGCGCAGCCCGGGCAGTCGAAGCCGTCAGGCTGGTTGGTGCGCAGCAGCGTGGCGGGAGCGTCAAAGGTGTCCATCTGCGTACGCACGGCAATCGCCGTGGCTTTTAAGGCTCCCCAGCCCCCCGCAGGGCCGGCGTAATGGCGAATGCCGGGTACCGCTCGTCTGTTATTGCTCATCAGCGCTCCTGTCTTAAGCGGGTATATGTGATGGCGATGCCTGATTTGACTGTCGATCGAAACCCATCTCAATTACATATAGTTTTCATCTTAATTACAAATTATTCACAGTTCAGTTCACAAATCCATCATCAGATGCGTGTGGGTGGATGTCAATGGTTGTATATACATGTTCTGTCATATGGCGTTGCATGGGTATAGCAGGGTCTCTGACGGGCATTAATCATCCACTCTGAGAGGAAACTATGTCGTCTTTTTCATCTTCAGAAGCGCAGTCAAAGCGCGGCGGGACGCGAATATCGGAAACACGATCCATCGATTATATCCCGGATAATGAACGGCACGGCCACCCCTTCAGTCAGTTTACGCTGTGGTTTGGCGGCAATCTGCAGATCACCGCCATTGTGACCGGGGCGTTGGCAGTGGTGCTGGGCGGGGATGTGGTGTGGTCCATCATTGGCCTGCTGGTGGGGCAGGTGCTGGGCGCGGTGGTAATGTCATTTCATGCCCTGCAGGGGCCGCGCCTCGGTCTGCCGCAGATGATCATCAGTCGCGCCCAGTTTGGTGTGCTGGGTGCGGTGATCCCGCTGGCGCTGGTCTGCGTGATGTATGTCGGCTTCTCCGCCAGCGGGACGGTACTGGCCGGACAGGCGATGGCCAGGCTGCTGTCGATCTCGAACGTGGCCGGTATGATCCTGTTCAGCGCGATCATTATCGTGATTGCGGTGCTGGGATATAAGGTGATCCACAAGCTCGGCAAGGTAGCGAGCGTGGTGGGAGTGCTGGCGTTTGTCTATCTGTTTATCGCTCTGCTGATCGCCAGCGATGTGGGTGCTGTGATGCAGAATAACCACTTCTCGATGCCGATGTTCCTGCTGGCGGTATCGCTCTCCTCCTCATGGCAGATCGCCTTTTGTCCCTACGTCTCCGACTATTCCCGCTATCTGCCGCGCGACGTCTCAGGGGTGAAGACCTTCCTCTCCGTCTTCAGCGGTACGGTGCTGGGCACCCAGGCGTCCATGACGCTCGGGGTGATCACCGCGGCAATTGCCGGCAGCGCCTTCAAGGGGCATGAGGTGAGTTACATCGTCGGGCTGGGTAAAAGCGAGGCGATGGCGATGGTGATCTACTTTGCGATCTGCTTTGGCAAAATCACCTTTACCACCCTCAACGCCTATGGCAGTTTTATGTCCCTGACCACCATTGTCTCGGGCTTTCGCCGGCAGACGACGCTGAGCCAGAAAAGCCGTGTGACCTTTGTGGTACTGATGGTGGCCCTCTCGTGCGTGATTGCGCTGCTGAGCGAACCGGCGTTCCTGAAGCACTTCACCCATTTCCTGCTGTTCCTGTTGGCCTTTTTCGTACCGTGGAGCGCCATCAGCCTGACCGATTACTTTATTATCTCCCGTAAAGCGGTAGATATTCCGGCGCTGTTCGATTCCCGTGGTCGCTACGGGCACTGGAACATGTTTGCCATCAGCGTCTATGTTGTTGGCGTGTTGATCCAGCTGCCGTTTATTGAAAACCCGCTCTACCACGGCTCGCTGACCTGGCTGTTTGCGGGCAACGATGTCTCGTGGGTGATTGGCTGGTTCTGCACCGCAGCGCTCTATTATAGCTTGCGGCGTTTTGATCGGCGGGTGCTGCCGACAGAGACGATCTATCCGGCGTCGGGCAGGTGAAAGAGGTGTCAGCGATCCCGCAGGTCAGACGGGATCGCGGCTCTTTTACTGGGGGTTAAAAGCAAAACCTTCGTCGGCCCAGCCGGTCATTCCGCCAATCATAATTTTCACCGGGCGGCCCATCTGCGCCAGCTTCAGCGCGGCGCGATCCGCTCCGTTGCAGTGCGGCCCGGCGCAATAGACCACAAACACTGTATCGGAGGGCCACTCCGCCATTCTTTGCTCGGTCATATCGCGATGTCGCAGGTGCAGCGCCCCAGGAATATGACGGCGGGCGAACGCCTCCGGGCTACCGACCACATGCAGCAACACAAAATCGACATCACCCTCTTTAAACGCGGTATGCACATCGTCACAGTCTGTTTCCACGCTCAGTCGCTGTAAAAAATGGTTTGCTGCGACATCTGGCGACGCAGCAGGATAATCAGTTACATAGCTCATAAACACCTCCAGGAATGAGCCTTTACTCTACGGCGGAGACGCGGCTTTGACAGCTGGCAGAAATGCCAGATAACATCAAGATCATGACAAAACCCATTGAGTGCGGTGATGAATAATCCTCTGGTGGTTGTACTGGCCTATGACGGCCTCTGTACCTTTGAATTCGGTATTGCCGTCGAAATTTTCGCGCTGCCCCGCCCCGAGATGGGCGAGGAGTGGTATCGCTTTGCGGTGGCGGGCGTTGATCCGGGTGAGTTACGCGCAACGGGCGGCTTCAGGCTGGTGGTGGATGGCGGGCTGGAGCTGCTGAGTGAGGCCGGAACGATCATCGTGCCCGGCTGGCGGGGGGCCGATGTTCCGGTGCCCGCCGCGCTGTGCGAGCAGCTTGTCGCGGCACATCAACGTGGGGCGAGGATCCTCTCTATCTGTTCCGGGGTCTTTGTGCTGGCCGCCGCAGGGTTACTCGACAACCGGCAGGCGACCACCCACTGGCGTTATACCGACCTGCTGCAACAGCGTTATCCCGCCATTCAGGTAACCCCTGACGTGCTCTATATCGATAACGGTGATGTGTTGACCTCCGCAGGCAGCGCAGCGGGTATCGATCTTTGTCTGCACCTGGTGCGCCGGGATTATGGCAGCGTGGCGGCCAACCGCGTCGCGCGTCGGCTGGTGGTGTCGCCCCATCGCGACGGCGGCCAGGCCCAGTTTATTCAGCAGGCGGTGCCTGTCGCCTATGAAGGCCATCGCCTTGGGGCACTCTTTGACTACCTGCACGCCAGACTTGCCGAGCCGCATACCGTTGAGTCGCTGGCAAAATTTGTCGGGATGAGCCCGCGTACCTTTTTGCGCCGTTTCACCGCCACCACCGGCAAGACGCCCGCCCAGTGGTTGCTCCATGCCCGCCTGAGCCGCAGCCAGGATCTGCTGGAGAATAGCCAGTTGTCGATTGAGCGTATCGCGGAGGAGGTGGGATTTGGCAGCGTGGCGACGATGCGTCATCACTTCAAAAATCAGCTGTCGACGACGCCTGCGGCATACAGGAGGGGGTTTTACACTTCAGCAGAGCAATAATGGGCAAGGTTGTTTAATGATTATCCAGGCGAGACAACGTGCCTTTGATAAAAAAATCCACGCCATGGCGTGGATTTTTTCAGGTCAGTTAACGCATCCGCAGATGCATGACCCTTAAACGTTAAACAGGAAGTTCATCACATCGCCATCTTTAACGATGTAGTCTTTCCCTTCTGCACGCATCTTGCCGGCTTCTTTCGCCCCTTGCTCACCCTTGTAGGTGATAAAGTCTTCAAAGGCGATGGTCTGGGCACGGATAAAGCCTTTCTCAAAATCGGTGTGGATCTTACCCGCCGCCTGTGGCGCCGTCGCGCCGACAGGGATAGTCCAGGCGCGCACTTCTTTCACGCCAGCGGTGAAGTAGGTCTGCAGGTTCAGCAGCTGGTAACCGGCGCGGATCACGCGGTTCAGACCTGGCTCTTCCAGACCCAGCTCAGCCATGAACTCTTCACGGTCGGCATCGTCCAGCTCGGCGATATCAGACTCAACAGCCGCACACACGGCCACGACCACAGAACCTTCCGTTGCTGCGATTTCACGCACTTTGTCGAGGTATGGGTTGTTTTCAAAACCGTCTTCATTGACGTTGGCAATGTACATGGTCGGCTTCAGGGTCAGGAAGCTCAGGTATTTGATCGCCGCTTTGTCTTCGTCAGTCAGGTTTTTCAGCGCGCGCAGCATGCCCGCGTTTTCGAGCTGTGGCAGACATTTTTCCAGCGCAGCCTGTTCCGCTTTCGCGTCTTTGTCGCCGCCTTTGGCTTTCTTCTGCACGCGCTGCAGGGCGCGCTCGCAGGTATCCAGGTCCGCCAGTGCCAGCTCGGTGTTGATCACCTCGATATCGTCAGCCGGGTCCACTTTGTTGTTCACGTGGATGATGTTGTCGTTCTCAAAGCAACGCACAACGTGGCCGATCGCTTCGGTTTCACGGATGTTGGTCAGGAACTGGTTACCCAGGCCTTCACCTTTCGAGGCGCCTTTTACCAGGCCCGCGATGTCCACGAACTCCATGGTGGTGGGCAGAATGCGCTGCGGTTTTACGATCTCCGCAAGCTGATCCAGACGCGGATCGGGCATAGGTACAACACCGGTGTTTGGCTCGATGGTACAGAACGGGAAGTTAGCCGCTTCGATGCCCGCCTTAGTCAGCGCGTTAAACAGGGTGGATTTGCCAACGTTAGGCAGACCAACGATACCGCATTTGAATCCCATTTCTGAATCACCTTAATATCTTGATATTCAACACGTTAACATTAACGAGTCGAAGAAAAGTAAATAACTACGCCTATTATACACGTAACCCGCAGTCTGCGGGGCAAAAAAGCCGTTTCGCGCCGGTTATTGCGCTTTGAAAGCGTGAAGGCGGTTGGTGGCTTTAGTTAAACCATCCTGGAGCCAGATTTCGGTGCAACGCGCCGCTTCGTCTACCGCCTCGTCGATCAGTTTCTGCTCGGAAACCGGTGGCTTACCCAGGACAAAACCAACAACTTTGTTTTTATCGCCCGGATGACCAATCCCCACGCGTAAGCGATGGAAGTTAGGGTTATTGCCCAGTTTGCTGATGATGTCTTTTAAGCCGTTGTGCCCGCCGTGGCCGCCACCAAGTTTGAATTTTGCCACGCCCGGCGGCAGATCCAGTTCGTCGTGCGCCACCAGGATCTCATCCGGATTGATGCGATAGAAGGTCGCCATCGCGGCCACCGCTTTACCGCTTAAATTCATAAACGTCGTGGGCACCAGCAGACGCACATCGGCGCCAGCCAGGTTAACGCGAGAGGTAAACCCGTAGAATTTAGGTTCTTCACGCAGAGGGGCGCGTAACCGCTCGGCCAGCAGATCAACATACCAGGCGCCAGCATTATGGCGGGTGGCAGCATATTCCGCGCCGGGGTTAGCCAGGCCGACAATCAGTTTAATCGTCACGTTTTTATTCCTGAAAGTGCTAAGTCTGGCGCGTAGTGTACTGTCTGCCGCGTCGGTTGACAAAATTCTGCTAAGCGACACGTAGAAACTGAATAATCCCGGCGTTGAACCATTAGAATTTCATGCTACTCAAAGGCTTATTTGTAAAGTTTTGTTGCACCGAAGTAGATATTTGTGATCGTTGACGCAATCCGCAAAACGGGTGGTGTCTATACTTTACACACAAGGAATAGGGAGATTATTCCCTTACAACCCAAAGTTCCGGAGGTGCTATATGAAACGCAAAAACGCTTCGCTACTCGGTAACGTGTTGATGGGGTTGGGATTAGTCGTCATGGTTGTCGGCGTCGGTTATTCCATTTTAAACCAGCTTCCGCAACTTGACCTGCCACAATACTTCGCCCATGGCGCAGTGCTGAGCATCTTCCTGGGAGCGGTGCTCTGGCTGGCCGGGGCGCGCGTCAGCGGCCACGAACAGGTCTGCGACCGCTACTGGTGGGTGCGCCATTATGATAAACGCTGCCGTCGCGAACAGCATAAGCACAGCTAACCTGTGACAGCGCGAAAAGCGGTTTCTTCGGAAGCCGTTTTTTTTTGCCTTTTTTCTTGACCCTCACGTAACGTAAGGCACCAGAGTGACCGTGATGGCGAGATAAAAGGAGCAGCGATGTTAATTCAGGTTGGCCTGTTGGCGAAGAGAGCGGGGATCACCGTTCGGACATTACACCATTATGAGCAAACCGGCTTGCTGCTGCCCTCTGCCAGAAGTGCGGCAGGTTACCGTCTTTATACCCTCGCGGATGTACAGCGGCTACACCGTATCCAGGTGTTAGCCAGAGCGGGGCTGGAGCTTGCCGAAATTAAAGAGGTTCTCGATCGGGATCCGCGCTCCATGGTGGATCTCCTGGGCGCGCAAATCGCTCTGCTGGATAAACAGATGCGCAGCATTCAGACGCTGCGCGAGCAGCTCGTGAGTTTGCATAGCACGCTGGCCGCAGGCACCGAGCCCGATCTGGAATCCTGGTTACAGACGCTGGAGTTAATGACGATGTACGATCGCTGGTTCAGTAAAGAAGAGTTACAGGTATTACCGTTTGCGCAGCAGAGTGACGCCCTGGCAGAGATCTGGGCCGGGCTGGTGGCCGAAGCCCGCCGCATGCTGGCGGAAAAGGTGGACGTTGCCGACCCACGCGCTACCGGGCTGGCTACGCGCTGGATGACGCAGCTTGAGCAGGATACCGCAGGCAACCCCGACTTCCTGACCCGCCTGAATGAGATGCACAGCGTGGAGCCGCAAATGCGTGAGCAGACAGGAATCGACGCTGATATCCTCGATTTCATCACCCGGGCCTTCGCCGAGAGCAAGCTGGCTATCTGGCAGCGCTATCTGACGCCCGAGGAGATGGCGTTTACCCGTGCGCACTATTTTGATCGCATGATGGAGTGGCCGGCACTGGTGGCAAAACTGCATCAGGCAAGCCGGGAAGGGGTGCCGGCAGAGAGTCCGGAAGCACAGCGGCTGGCGGAAAACTGGCTGGCGCTGTTCCAGTCTTACGCAGGGAATAATCCTGCAACTCAGCAAAAATTCCGCGAGGCGATGCAGCAGGAGCCGCATCTGATGAAAGGGACCTGGATGACGCCTGCTGTGCTCGAGTGGCTTCAGCAGGCGATCGGCATCATGATGCAGCGCCGGATGTCACAGATCCGCTAACGCGGCCTCACGGTCAGGATAGAACGCCAGACGGCCCGCAATGGGCTGAACCCCTGCGCGCGCCATCGTGCGCAGGGGCTGGAATTCGAGATTGGTCACCCGCAGTTCACAGCCTTCCGGCAGACGTTGGACAAAACGCTGGAAGGCGTCCAGCCCGCCGGCATCCAGCACCGGGACCGCATCCCATTTCAGCACCACGACACGTTTCCCCGCAATGCGCGACTCCAGTTCGCTAAACAATCCTTCTGCGGCGGCAAAAAACAGCGGACCGATGACTCGCAGCACCAGCACGTCGTCCGGCGTGGCGACATTGACGCTGGCCAGACGGGTCATACGGGCAATGCGCCGCATAAACAGTAATGATGCCAGCACAATCCCGACGCTTATCGCAATGACCATGTCAAACAGCACCGTCAGCGACATGCAGATCAGCATTACGATGATGTCGTCTTTGGGGGCGCGGCGCAGCAGGTTGATGACTTTATGCGCCTCGCTCATGTTCCATGCCACCATCAGCAGCAGGGCGGCCATGGCCGAGAGCGGCAGCCAGGAGAGCAAGGGCGCCAGCACCAGCAGGGCGAGGATCACCAGCACCGAATGGACCACCGCCGAGACCGGCGACGTAGCGCCCGCGCGCACGTTGGCCGCGGAACGGGCGATGGCCGCTGTGGCGGTAATGCCGCCGAAGAACGGGGCGATAATATTCCCCAGCCCCTGGCCGACCAGCTCGCTGTTGGCTTTATGTTTGGTGCCGGTCATGCCGTCCAGCACCACGGCGCAGAGCAGCGACTCAATCGCCCCTAACATCGCCATCGAAAAAGCGGCTGGCAGCAGGGCGCGCAGGGAGTCCCAGCTTAAGGTAAAGCTGGAGCCGGGCAGATCCCACGGCAGCACCAGCTGGGGCAGAAGCTGCGGAATACCGTTACCCTGGGAGCCATCCGCCAGCACGTAGTGGAACTGCGAGCCGATAGTGGCGACATGGCCGCCCAGCAGATTGACTATCCCCATTACCGCGCAGCCCAGCAGCAGGGCGGGCAGGTGTCCTGGCAGGCGGATGCCCAGCCGTGGCCAGAGGATCAGCGTGCCCAGGGTCACCACGCCAATCGCCGCATCGCCCAGGTTTGTTGTCGGCAGCGCCATCGCCAGCGCCCCCACTTTTTGCAGGTAATGCTCCGGCACGTGGGCCATCTGTAAGCCCAGGAAGTCCTTAATCTGCATGGTGCCGATGGTGATGCCGATCCCGGAGGTGAAGCCCAGCGTGACGGAGAGGGGAATATACTCAATCAGCCGGCCAAAGCGCGCCAGACCGAACAGAATCAAAAATACCCCGGACATCAGGGTCGCCACCAGCAATCCGCCCAGACCAAACTGCTGAGAAACCGGATAGAGGATCACCACAAAGGCTGCGGTGGGCCCGGAGACGCTAAAGCGCGACCCACCGGTCAGGGCAATCACAATCCCGGCAACGGCGGCGGTGTAGAGGCCATACTGCGGCGCCACGCCGCTGCCAATGGCCAGCGCCATCGCCAATGGAATGGCAATAATGCCGACCGTAATGCCGGCGATAAGATCGCGGGTAAACCGCGACAGGGTATATTTCTCTTTCCAGCAGGCGTCGATGAGGGCGCGGAAGGGAAGAACATGAGAGGAAGCGTTTTTCACAATCATCATCCGTGTGCGCATCATCTGTCATATCAATGGCAGGTGAAGGAGGCATTAATCATACAAATACATCTTACAGACAAAAAAACCCGCCGTAGCGGGTTTTCTGACTGCGTCCGATTAGTGTTCGAACATGGCAGAGATAGACTCTTCGTTGCTGATACGACGAATCGCTTCTGCCAGCATCCCGGAAAGGGTCAAAGTACGCACGTTTGGCAGCGCTTTGATCTCGTCGCTCAGTGGGATGGTGTCGCACACCACAACTTCATCAATAACGGAGTTGCGCAGGTTGTTCACGGCATTGCCGGAGAAGATCGGGTGAGTCGCGTAGGCGAACACGCGTTTAGCACCACGCTCTTTCAGCGCTTCGGCGGCTTTGCACAGAGTGCCGCCGGTGTCGATCATGTCGTCAACCAGCACGCAGTCACGGCCAGCAACGTCACCGATGATATGCATCACCTGAGAAACGTTAGCGCGCGGACGACGTTTATCGATGATCGCCATGTCGGTGTCATTCAGCAGTTTGGCGATAGCGCGAGCGCGAACCACGCCGCCGATGTCCGGAGAAACCACAATCGGGTTGTCCAGGTTCAGCTGCAGCATATCTTCCAGCAGGATTGGGCTGCCGAATACGTTATCAACCGGAACATCAAAGAAGCCCTGGATCTGCTCGGCATGCAGGTCAACCGTCAGAACGCGGTCAACACCCACGCTTGAGAGGAAGTCAGCAACAACTTTTGCGGTAATTGGCACACGTGCGGAACGGACGCGACGGTCCTGACGGGCATAGCCAAAGTAAGGAATGACAGCAGTGATACGGCCAGCGGAAGCACGGCGCAGGGCATCGACCATAACAACCAGTTCCATCAGGTTGTCGTTAGTTGGAGCACAGGTGGACTGGATGATGAAAATATCACCACCGCGTACATTTTCGTTAATTTGTACGCTGACTTCGCCATCGCTAAAGCGACCTACGGCGGCGTCGCCAAGAGAAGTGTACAGGCGGTTGGCAATACGTTGTGCTAGTTCCGGGGTGGCGTTACCAGCAAAAAGCTTCATATCAGGCACGAGAAGAACCTCAGGCATGCGTCCAGTGGTGGATAGTTCGCCGTAAACTGTGCGGGCCAGGCGAATGCTATCCAGGCGGTGTATTAAAGAGCGCGATGCAACGTCTGGAACAGGGTGACGTTGTCACCGAAACTCAGATTGCGCCAGAATGGCCTGCTGTAGCGGGGAGATATTCATACCGCGCGCCACGAAACCATGCAGCCACTCTGGAGCCAGCTCGAGCACCTGACGTGCAGCGGATTCCGTATCAAATTCAGCAAAGACACAGGCTCCTGTGCCAGTCAGGCGCGACGGCGCGTATTCTAACAGCCAGGAAAGCGCTTCATCAACCTCGCGAAAACGTTTTCTTGCGATATCCTCGCAATCGTTGCTGAATTCACATTTTAATAACGTTTCTATTGACCGGACGGGGGTATCGCGTGGAAGGTCCGGATCTTTAAAGATAACCGGGGTAGGGATGCTGACGCCCGGGTGGGCGACCAGGTACCATTTTTCCGCGGGTTCGGCCGGGGAGAGGATCTCGCCCACCCCTTCGGCAAAGGCCGCATGCCCCCGGACAAACACCGGCACGTCGGCCCCGAGCGTTAACCCGAGCGCGGCCAGTTCATCCACCGAGAGATCGCAGCCCCAGAGGTGATTGAGCACCACCAGTACGGTAGCGGCATTTGACGAGCCACCGCCAAGCCCGCCGCCCATCGGCAACCTTTTCTCCACGCGGATATCCGCGCCGCTGCCCGCCGGCAGGCGTCCGCTTTGCTGCGCCGCCGCCATCAGCAGCCGGGCAGCACGGACGATCAGGTTATCTTCATCGGCCACGCCCTCCACCGGGGTGAGCAGACGAAGCTGCCCATCCTGACGCGGTTCAATCGAAATGGTGTCGCCGTAGTCGATAAACTGAAACAGCGTCTGCAGGGTGTGATAGCCGTCCGCACGCTGGCCGGTGATGTATAAAAACAGGTTAAGTTTTGCGGGTGAAGGCCAGTGGGTCATCATTTGACAATCCAGTTATCCATCTTCAGCTTGATGCGCTGGCCGCCTTCGGTCAGTTCCAGGCTGGTTGGCAGGGCCGGTTTGGTATTGCTGTCGTAGCCGCCATAGACCACGTGCCAGTTTTTACCGTTCTGGCTGTAGTTCACTTCACTCAGACGATACTGGTCGTCGAGTTTGTAATCGGTGGCGTCGCCCGGCAGGCCGAGGATCCACTGGCGCAGGCTGGTAATCGGAATCGGCATCCCGGTCAGCTTGCCGATCATCTCTTCGGCATCGGTACCGGTATATTTCTGCCCTTTATTATCGGTGATTTGCGCGCTGCCTGGCTGGGCAATCAGCTCCATTTCGGTGCTCCCCACCGGGTTGAGCAACAGCAGGCGATAGCGATCCTGGCCGGTCTGCTGCCAGAAGAAACGGGCATACACTTTCTGCTGATCCGACAGATACGCAAAGGCACCGCGGGTCTGGTACTGGCTTAAACCACGCACCTCCTGCTGGTGCTGACGCCACTGCGGTGAGTCAGGGCTTTTGCCTGGCCCTTTGGGCGGCGTAATGGAACATGCGGTAAGTACCAGCGCGGCGAGGGGCAGGAGGCGAATCAGTCTGGTCATAATAATGACAAATCCTTGAGATACGTGGCGGTTATAGTTCTTAATGCTAGCGCCCGTATGCCGCAGCGTCTACGCTCAAGTTATCCTAAATCATAGAATTAACCATGCTACTTCAGGTTCAGAGGCGTTGGCTGCATCGCGAACTTTTTTGGTTAATATGAACTGGTAACCTATTACTCCGAAAGGGGGCAGTCTCTTTTATTGATCTCGCGCATCCTGTATGATGCGCCCTGCTAACCCTATTAACGCTGGTACTACTCCCGCTCATATGACCCTTTTAGCACTCGGTATTAACCACAAAACGGCCCCGGTTTCACTGCGAGAACGCGTCACGTTTTCGCCGGATACGCTCGACCAGGCGCTGGAAAGTCTGCTTGCCCAGCCGATGGTGCAGGGGGGCGTGGTGCTGTCGACGTGCAACCGTACTGAGCTCTATCTCAGCGTGGAAGAGCAGGACAACCTGCACGAAGCGTTGATCCGCTGGTTATGCGAATACCACAACCTGAACGAAGAAGAGCTGCGTAACAGCCTCTACTGGCATCAGGATAACGATGCGGTCAGCCATCTGATGCGTGTGGCCAGCGGCCTTGATTCGCTGGTGCTCGGCGAGCCGCAGATCCTCGGACAGGTTAAAAGCGTTTGCCGACTCGCAAAAAGGCCACCTTAAGGCCAGCGAGCTGGAGCGCATGTTCCAGAAATCCTTCTCTGTCGCTAAGCGAGTGCGAACCGAAACCGACATTGGCGCCAGTGCCGTTTCCGTTGCGTTTGCCGCCTGTACGCTGGCGCGCCAGATCTTTGAATCCCTCTCGACGGTCTCTGTGCTGCTGGTTGGCGCAGGCGAAACCATCGAGCTGGTCGCGCGTCATCTGCGCGAACACAAAGTGAAGAAGATGATTATCGCCAACCGCACCCGCGAACGCGCCCAGGCGCTGACGGATGAGGTCGGCGCGGAAGTGATTGCCCTCAGCGACATCGACGCCCGTCTCAACGAGGCGGATATCATCATCAGCTCCACCGCCAGCCCGCTGCCGATTATCGGCAAAGGTATGGTCGAGCGCGCCCTTAAGTCCCGCCGGAATCAGCCGATGCTGCTGGTGGACATCGCCGTTCCGCGTGATGTCGAACCGGAAGTGGGCAAGCTGGCGAACGCCTATCTCTACAGCGTGGACGATCTGCAAAGCATCATTTCCCACAATCTCGCCCAGCGTAAAGCGGCGGCGGTGCAGGCCGAAACGATTGTCGAGCAGGAAACCAGCGAATTTATGGCCTGGCTGCGCGCGCAAAGCGTCAGCGAGACGATTCGCGAATACCGCGGTCAGGCGGAACAGGTACGTAATGAACTGACTGCCAAAGCGATGGCGGCCCTGGAGCAGGGCGG